>SXQZ01000067.1 GCA_005792725.1 Actinomycetota bacterium | reverse complement strand
GCCCGTGCCCAGCCCCTCGGCCATGGCCCGCAGGTCTGCGGCCTCCTCGCCGCCCGCCAGCAGGGCGACCCTGCGCACCCCGAGGTCTCGGCACGCGCGCCCCGCCCGGACGCCCGCCTGGTACCAGGCCATGCGGTCGGGCTCCGGCCCCAGGCCCGTGAGCAGCACGCGCGCCGAGGGGATGTCGCCCCGCGTGTGCAGCACGCGCACCTGGCCCGCCGCGCCGGTCACCTCGCCATCGGCGATGACGGCCGACACCAGACCACCGAGTGCATCGTCGATGGCCGCCAGCGCACCCCCGGGAGTACCCGGTGGGGAGGGCACCGGCACGACGATGGCGTCGGCGCGGAGACGGCCGGGGTCGGCGGTACGGCTGGTCGAGATGTGCATGGCGCGGTCCGATCGGTGGCGGGCGGGTATCCATAGTGTGCCCGTCGTCCCGTCCCCGGGTCACGCAGGCGATCGGGTGCCCGGGGGACGGCCGCATGCCCGTCGTCCCGTCCCCGGGTCACGCAGGCGATCGGGTGCCCGGGGGACGGCCCCCACCGGGATGGGCGCCGGGCAGGTATCCTGCGCGCCCCATGGGACGCCCGATCCGAATCGTCATCGCCAAGCCGGGCCTCGACGGCCATGACCGCGGCGCGAAGATCGTGGCCCGGTCGCTGCGCGACGCGGGCATGGAGGTGATCTACACCGGCCTCCACCAGACACCCGAGCAGGTCGTGGCGACGGTCGTGCAGGAGGACGCCGACGCCGTGGGGCTGTCGATCCTCTCCGGCGCACACATGACGCTGGTTCCGCGCATCATCGAACTGCTCGGTGCCGAGGGTGCCAACGACACGCTGGTGATCGTCGGCGGCACCATCCGCGCGGACGATGCCGACGCGCTGCGTGCCATGGGCGTGGCCGCCGTGTACACGCCCGGTGCCCCCGTGGACGACATGGTGTCGTTCCTCGAGGGCGCGGTCACCGCCTAGTGCCCATCGGCCGCGAGCGCCGCGGTGCGGTGCAGGTGCTCGTGCTCGACCGGCCCGAGGCACTCAACGTCTTCACGCCCGAGATGATCCAGGACCTCACCGGGGCGCTCGGTGAGGCGGCTCGCGACCCTGCGGTGCGCGCGGTGGTGCTGACGGGGGCGGGGCGGGCGGTCTCGGCGGGGGCCGACATCACCCACATGGCCGCGCTGGACATGGACGGGGCCCGTGCGTTCGCGGCGCAGGGGCATGGGCTGTGCGACACGATCGAGAACCTGCCGGTGCCCGTGATCGCGGCCATCAACGGGTTCGCCCTCGGCGGGGGATGCGAGGTGGCCCTTGCGTGTGACATCCGGCTGGCGTCCGAGGCCATGACGATCGCCCTGCCCGAGGTGTCCCTGGGCATTCCCCCTGGGTGGGGCGGGACGCAGCGCCTTCCGCGCATCTGTGGACAGGGGTTCGCGAAGCGCATGATCCTGACCGCGGGGATGGTGGGCCCGGAGGAGGCCCTGCGCGCCGGGCTCGTGACCTCGGTGCACGCGCCCGACGACCTTCTGGACGCGGCCTTCGCGGTGGGCGACGAGATCGCCACGCGCTCGCCGGCGGCCGTCTCGCGGGCAAAGGAACTCATCAACGGCGCGCTCGGCGACCCGTCGCCGAGCCTCGCGCACGAGGCCGAGGCGTTCGCGCGTCAGTTCGACCACCCGGAGCGCCGGGAGGGCATGGCGGCCTTCCTCGGGAAGCGTCCGCCGGGCTGGGTGTCCCCGTAGCGCCGGAACGACCCCCGTACGTCGTTTTCCCGCTGGTATGCTCGCCGCCGCTCGCGGGGGGGCCACCCCTGCGCGCGGCCTGAGTCAACGTCCAGGAGCCCGCCTTCGTGAAGATCGCCGTCTGCGTAAAAGAGGTGCCGGACACGACCGCCGAGAAGCGGATCGATCCGGGCACCTTCCGCCTCGTCCGTGACGACGGCGACCGCATGCTCAATGAGTTCGACAAGTACGCGGTCGAGGAGGCGCTGCGCCTCAAGGAGGCGGGCGTCGCCGATGAGGTCATCCTCATCTCCCTCGGGCCGGAGAAGGCCGTCGACTCGCTGCGCCAGGGTCTGGCAATGGGCGCCGATCGGCTCGTGCTCGTGTCCGACCCCGCCGCGGCGGGGTCGGACTACCTGGGTACCGCCACGGTGCTCGCCGCGGTGGTGGCCGAGACGGGCGCCGATCTGGTGCTGCTGGGGTCCGAGGCGACCGACGCCCGTTCGGGCGTCATGGCGGCCACCCTCGGTGAGGTCTCGGGGCGCGCCTGGGTGACCGCGGCCAACTCGCTCACCGTGAGCGGTGCGTCGCTCACCGTTGAGCGACAGGGCGACGACGGGGTGGACACGGTCGAGGTGCCCCTGCCGGCCGTGGTCTCGGTGACCAAGGCCATCAACGAGCCGCGGTACCCGTCGCTCAAGGGCATCATGGGGGCCAAGAAGAAGCCCCAGGACGTCCGGTCGCTGGCTGACGCCGGCATCGCGGCGGAGGGTGTCGGCGGCCAGGGTGCGAGGACCAAGGTGGTCGGCGTCGAGACGCCGCCGTCACGCACCGCCGGTCAGGTGGTCAAGGACGAGGGCAACGGCGCCCAGCAGATCCTGGACTTCCTGATCGACAAGAAGATCGTCTGAACCCGGACCCGGAACCGAAAGGACCTCACGACATGGCAGGAATCCTCGTCGTCGCCGAGCCTCAGGGCAGCGGCTTCCGGCGCGTTGGCCTCGAGATCCTCTCGAAGGCCCGCGATCTCAAGGGCGCGATCGGCGGCCCGCTCGTGGCCTACGTCGGCGGCCCGGGGGTGGCCGCGACAGCCGCCCAATTGGGTGCCTACGGTGCCGAGACGGTATTCGCCGCGGAGCACGAGGCGCTGGGCTCCGGCTTGGCCGCCCCGCATGTGGATGTGATCGCCGCGCTCCAGCGGGAGCACGACTTCGCCGCGATCCTGTTCGGCGGGACGTCGCTCGGCCGCGACACGGCCGCGGCCCTGGCGGCCCGGCTCGGTGCCGGCCTCAACAGTGACTCCATCGACCTGTCGGCGAGCGGCTCGGCGCTGCGCGCCCGCCGACCGGCGTTCGGTGGCCAGAACCTGGTGGACAGCGAGTGGGTCGGCGGCCCGCAGATCGCCCTCGTGCGCCCCAACTCCTTCCAGGCCACCGAGGTCGGTGGCTCAGCGGACGTGGTGGCTGTGACGCCGGAGATCTCCGAGGCGTCCCTGCGCGCCAAGGTGACGGCCCGCACGTCGGCCGAGGCCGGCGCGGTCAGCCTGGAGGAGGCCAGCATCATTGTCTCCGGGGGGCGTGGCCTGGGTGCACCGGAGAACTTCGCCGTCGTTGAGGCGCTCGCCGCCTCGCTGGGTGCGGCGGTCGGTGCCTCACGCGCCGCGGTGGATGCGGGCTGGTACCCGCACCCCAAGCAGGTGGGCCAGACCGGCACGACCGTGCGACCCAAGCTCTACGTCGCGTGCGGCATCTCGGGCGCGGTCCAGCACCGCGCCGGCATG
>SXQZ01000066.1 GCA_005792725.1 Actinomycetota bacterium | reverse complement strand
GGCCACGGCACGTCCATCGGCGGCATCATCGTGGATCGCGGGGCCTTCGACTGGCCCGCCAACACGGACCGCTTCCCGGGCCTCACCACGCCCGACCCGTCGTACCACGGCGTGGTGTGGTCGGATGCGCTCGGGCCCGCCGCCTACATCGGGCGCATCCGCACCGTTCTGCTGCGCAACATCGGGGCAGCCCTGTCGCCGTTCAATGCGTTCCTCATCCTGCAGGGCGTCGAGACGCTTCACCTGCGCATGGAGCGCCACTGCGCCAACGCCCTGGCCATCGCCCAGCACCTCGAGGCGCACCCCGACGTCGAGTGGGTGGACTACCCCGGCCTCGGGTCGTCGCAGTACCACGAACTGGCGACCCGCATGCTGGACGGCGGATACGGGGCCATCCTCACCTTCGGGATCCGGGGCAGTCGCGCGGCCGGTCAGGCGTTCGTCTCCGGCCTCGCCCTGTTCAGCCATCTGGCGAACATCGGCGATGCGAAGTCGCTGGTCATCCACCCGGCGACCACCACGCACTCACAGTTGAACGAGGAGGAGCTGGCGCGTGCGGGTGTGCGCCCCGAGACCGTGCGCCTGTCGGTCGGCATCGAGAACGTGGGCGACCTCATCGCGGACATCGATCAGGCGCTGGCACAGGCGACGGCGTGATCGGAGCGGCTTCCTGACGACCAGCGCGTCCTCGGGGGGCATCGGCCTCACCGGGACCCAGCGGGTCATCCTGTTCACGCAGGACGACCCGCTGGTGCTGGAGTCGGGCGCCCGGCTGGGCCCGGTGGAGGTGGCGTACGAGACGTACGGCACCCTGAATGACGACGGCACGAATGCCGTCTACGTGTGCCACGCCCTCACGGGTGATGCGCACGCGGCGGGGCACCACGGCGACCCCGATCGCCGCGGGTGGTGGGACAACCTCATCGGTCCCGGCCGCCCGGTGGACACCGACCGTTTCTTCGTGGTGTGCGCCAACCTGCTGGGCGGGTGCCAGGGCACGACCGGGCCCGCGTCGCAGGACCCCGCGACCGGCCGGCCGTACGGGCTGAGGTTCCCACTCGTCACCGTGCGCGATCTGGTGACCGTGCACCGGGCGCTGCTCGGGCACCTCGGCGTCGGCCGGCTGGCGGGGGCCATCGGGGGGTCGCTCGGGGGCATGCAGGTGCTGCAGTGGGCCATTGACCACCCCGACGACATCGCGGCCGCAATGATGATCTGCTCCTCAGCGCGGCTCTCCGCCCAGAACATCGCCTTCAGCGCGGTGGCGCGCGAGGCCATCATGCGTGACCCCGACTTCCAGGGGGGCGACTACTACGGCACGGGGCGGTCGCCCGACACGGGCCTCTCCATCGCGCGGATGATGGCCCACATCACGTATCTGTCGGAGGCATCCATGCGCGAGAAGTTCGGGCGCCGGCTGCAGCACGGCGACGCCCCGCGCTTCGACTTCCGCGTGGACTTCCAGGTGGAGTCGTACCTCCAGCACCAGGGCGAGTCGTTCCTCAAGCGTTTCGACGCCAACACCTACCTGTACATGACCCGGGTCATGGACTACTTCGATGCGTTCGGCGACACGGCGGCCGCGGCACCACCGGGCCCCGGCGGCACCGCCACGCGGTTCCTCGTCATCTCCTTCGACTCCGACTGGCGCTTCGACACCGAGCACTCCCGCGAGATCGTCCGCCACCTGCAGGCCTGGCGGGTGCCCGTGACCTCGCGCGAGATCGCGAGCCCGTGGGGCCACGACTCGTTCCTCCTGGAGATCCCGGAGTACCACCGCACCGTCAAGGCGTTCCTGGCCCGCGCGGCCGACGAGACGGGCGTGTAGGAGGGGCGGGGAGCCGGTCCCGGTGGGAGTCCGGGCCCCCGGACGGACTACTACCCGCGCCGGGGGGTGATGGTGAGGACCCTGGGCGCAGCCTTCACCGGCGCAACGCCCGTCGCCCGTGCCGAGCCGGTGAGCGTCCGCTTCACCTGCTTCCGGACGGCCGTGGCGCGTACGGTCACCCTTGAGGTCGCCGTGCGTCCGGGGGCGAGGTCGCCCTGGCGGAAGCACAGCGTGCGCGTCGCACGCTTGGCGCCGGCCGGTTGCACCTTCACGATCCCGATGGGGAGCACCATGCAGGAGATGACCGACGACGCCGTGGCGGTGCCGGTATTGACCACCCGGACACCGATGCGCAGTGACTGCCCGGCCGTCAGGCGCGTTCGGGGGGGCAGCAGCGTGGCGGTGAGCGCAGGGGCCGGGGAGGACGCGGTGGGTGTGGTGGGTGTTGTGACCGCGGCCGAGGCGGAGGATGCGGGCCCATGGCCGAACGGGTTGGCGGCGGTGACGGTGTAGGCGGTGCCACCCGTGAGCCCCGTGACCGTGCAGGTGAGGGAGGGCGCCATCGCGGTGCAGTGCCCCCCGCCGGGGGTGGCCGTGGCGGTGTAGGAGAGGATGTCCCCCACGATCCCCGTCCAGGCGACCGTCGCCTGCCCGTCGCCTGCCACCGCGCCCACGGCGGTCGGGGAGGCGATGGGCGGGCCGCCGAGCAGGCGGGCGATGCGGACGCGCCCGACGGAGCCGCTGCCGCCGGGGTTGAGGCTCGTGAACCACCCGCCGATCAGCACCTTGCCGTCGGGTTGGGTGGCGATGTCCGTGACGAGGGAGTTCGCG
Organism: Actinomycetota bacterium; assembly: GCA_005792725.1. GTDB lineage: Bacteria > Actinomycetota > Thermoleophilia > Miltoncostaeales > Miltoncostaeaceae > SYFI01. The sequence goes on along the minus strand of SXQZ01000066.1, from coordinate 134 downwards.
TTCGGGTTGAAGCCCGGGTCGGGGGTGCCGTCCGCGTTCAGGCGGGCGATACGGTTACGCGTGACGGAGCCGCTGCCGCCGGGGTTGAGGGCCGTGAAGTCGCCGCCGATCAGGATCTGGCCGTCGGACTGGGG
>SXQZ01000005.1 GCA_005792725.1 Actinomycetota bacterium | reverse complement strand
GCAGCAGACGCTTGAGCTTCTGGAGCGGGCCCACCAGTTCGTGCGCAACGTTTCTGAGCGCGGCGGCACGGTGATGTTCGTCGGCACCAAGAAGCAGTGCCAGGACGCCGTACGGGAACAGGCCATCCGTGCCGGTATGCCGTATGTCTCGCATCGCTGGCTCGGCGGACTGCTCACGAACTGGTCCACGATCAGCCAGCGCATCCGGCGCCTGCACGAACTTCGGGCGCAGAAGGCCGGGGGCCAGCTCGAACTGCTCCCCACCCGTGAGCGCCTGGCCGCGGAGGCGGAGCTCGTGAAGCTCGAGGCCAATCTGGGGGGCGTCGCGGACATGCAGCGCCGCCCCGATGCGGTCGTGATCGTGGACCTCAAGAAGGAGGCCATCGGCGTCCGCGAGGCCAACCGCCTCGGGATCCCGGTCATCGGCCTCGTTGACACCAACTGTGATCCCGATGAGGCCAACTACGTGATCCCGGGCAACGATGACGCCATGCGGTCGTGCTCGCTGGTGCTCTCGGTGATTGCCGACGGCATCCGGGAGGGCCGTGGGCTGGACCCGCAGGGGGGGTACGAGGAGGCCCGCGCGGCCGCGGCGAGCGCTCAGGCCGCTGGGGATCCCGATCTGGCCCGTGCCGCCCGCGGCGAGGTCCGCTCGGCGATCGGGGCAGCGGACGGGATTGCGGCGGTCGTGGAGGATGACGCGGCGGTCGCCACTCCCGCCGAGGCCATCGTGCAGGAGATCGAGCAGGAGATGGTGCAGGCGATCGAGCCGGAGATCGAGGAGGCCATCGTGGCCGACGCCGCCGATCAGTCGGCCCCGGCGGCGGCCGTGACCGCCACCCCGGCGGAGCCGCCGAGCGTGTCCGTTCCCGCGGTCGAGGCCGCTCCCGCGGACGTGGCGCCCGCGCCGGTCGACGCGGCGGTGGACCTGGCCCCGGCGGCGGCCGAGGGAATCGGTGACGACGACTCCGTGCCTGCTTCTGACGCACCGGTGGACGAGGCGGTCGCCGCGGCGGCACCGGTTGTGACCCAGGAGGGCGGGGAATGAGCACCACACCGATTCCCGCCGCGCTGGTCAAGGACCTCCGCGACCGGACCGGTGCCGGGATGATGGACTGCAAGCGGGCGCTGTCGGAGACCGGTGGCGACCTCGATGAGGCCGCAACGCTCCTGCGCAAGCAGGGGTTGGCCGCCGCCGCGAAGCGCTCAGGGCGCGAGGCCAACGAGGGCACCATCGCCAGTTACATCCACCAGGGCGGGCGGCTGGGCGTCCTGGTGGAGGTCAACTGTGAGACCGACTTCGTCGCGCGCACGGACCGGTTCCAGCAGTTCGCCCGTGACGTGGCGCTGAACGTGGCGGCAATGAACCCGCTCTACGTGTCCGCGGATGACGTGCCGGCCGAGTACACCCAGCGCGAACGCGAGGTGTACGCCGAACAGGCCAGTGACAAGCCCGAGAACGCCCGGGAACGGATCGTGGAGGGCAAGATGGCGAAGCACCTCGCCGAGATCTGCCTGCTCGAGCAGCCCTTCTTCCGGGATGCCACCGAGAAGAAGCAGCGCACGATGGAGGAGCTGCGGGCGGAGACCTCGTCGGAGCTCGGCGAGAACATCACCGTCCGGCGGTTCACGGTCTATCGGCTTGGCGAGTAGCGATCAGCCCGGGCCCGTTTCCGCCGCGGCGGGAGCGGGTGGGCGGGCCGCCTGGTCCCGGGTGCTGCTGAAGCTCTCGGGCGAGGCGTTGATGGGCTCTCAGGGGTACGGGATCGACCCCGATCAGGTGACCGCCGTGGCCCGCGTGGTCAAGGGTGCCACCCGGCGGGACGTGGAGGTGGCGGTGGTGGTCGGTGCCGGCAACATCTTCCGCGGCGTGATCGGTGCGGCAAGCGGGATGGACCGGGCCACTGCTGACTACATGGGCATGATCGCCACGATGCTCAATGCGCTGGCGATCCAGGACGCGCTGGAGAAGATCGGCGTGACGACCCGCATCCAGTCCGCCATCGCCATGCAGGAGGTTGCCGAGCCGTACATCCGGCGCCGGGCGATCCGGCACCTCGAGAAGGGGCGCGTGGTCATCTTTGCGGCGGGGACCGGCAACCCATTCTTCACCACCGACACGACCGCAGCCTTGCGGGCGCTCGAGGTGGGCGCCGAGTGCATCCTCATGGCCAAGAACAACGTGGACGGGGTCATGACGGCCGATCCGCGGGAGGACCCGTTGGCCACCCTCATCCCGGAGATCACACACGCGGAGGTACTCGAGCGCGGCCTTGCCGTCATGGATGCCACCGCCCTGACCCTGTGCATGGACAATGACCTGCCACTGCTGGTGTTCAACATGCAGGACGAGGGGAACCTCGGACGGCTTCTGGACGGCGAGCACGTGGGAACCATCGTGAGGAGCCCCGACGTCGCCGGGGGGAAAGGCGCACCGTGAATCAGCGCATTGACGACGCCAGGCGCCGCATGGAGGGCGCGGTGAAGAACCTCGGCGGCGAGTTCGCGGGGCTCCGCACCGGGCGTGCGACCACGTCGCTGCTCGACCGCATTCAGGTGGACGCCTACGGATCCCCCACGCCGCTGCCCCAGGTGGCCAAGATCCACGCCCCCGAGCCACGCCTGCTCACCGTGCAGCCCTTCGATCGGACGATGATCGGCGCGATCGAGAAGGCCATCATGGAGTCGGACCTCGGGCTCACTCCCGGGAACGACGGAAACCTGATCCGCCTCCCCTTGCCGCACCTGACCGAGGAGCGCCGCAAGGAACTCGTGAAGGTGGCCCACCGCATGGCCGAGGAGGCCCGGGTCGCCGTGCGCAACGTGCGGCGTGATGTCCTCAACGAGTTCAAGCGCGCCGAGAAGGACGGCGAGGTCTCCAAGAACGACCTCGGGCGTGCCCAGGGCGAGGTCCAGAAGATCACCGATGCCGAGGTGAAGGCGGTCGACGACATGCTCGCCCGCAAGGAGGCCGAGATCATGGAGGTGTGATGGCGCTTCTCCCGCGCCTCCGTGCCGTGCGGGCCGCGCTCGGCACCCGCCCCTCCCACGACCCGGTGGCACCCGCCGCCGGGGTGCCCGAGTCCGTTGCCATCATCATGGACGGAAACGGACGCTGGGCGCGCCGTCGGCACCTTCCCACGGCGGCCGGCCACCGGGCCGGCGCGCAGGCGCTGCGCCGGGTCGTACGCGCCGCCGGCGACCTCGGCGTGCGCGACCTCACGGTCTTCTCGTTCTCCACGGAGAACTGGAACCGCCCGGACGGCGAGGTCGACGACCTGATGGTGCTGTTCTCGGAACTCATCGACCGGGAGGTCCCGGATCTCGACGCCGAGGGGGTCTCGATCCGGTTTATCGGCAGACGCGAGCGGCTGGAGCCGGGGCTGCGGCAGAAGATCGCGGACGCCGAGGCGCGGACCGGCGGGAACCGGCGGATGCGGCTGTTCGTCGCGATGAACTACGGAGGGCGGGCGGAGATCGTGGACGCCGCCCGCCGGTTCGCGGCCGAGGCGGGTCCAGATGCCCCGGACGAGGCCTTCGCCCGGTACCTGTACGCCCCGGATCTGCG
>SXQZ01000065.1 GCA_005792725.1 Actinomycetota bacterium | reverse complement strand
GGCAGAGAGGCGACCCCCGGAGTCGAACCGGTTCAGGGCGGTTTTGCAGACCGCTGCGTTCCCACTTCGCCAGGTCGCCGGGCGGGACGCGCAGGGTAGGGCACAGGCGCGCCGGCCGCCAGCGCGGGCCGCTGCGGTGGCCCACCGGTGGCCGATCCGCGTGCCCCGCGCGCCGTGCGACGGGTCCCCACGACCGCCGATGCCACGATGGCGATCGTCCCGGGCACGCGGCCGGAAACGGCGAGGCCCCGCGTGAGCGGGGCCTCGGTGAGGAGCGGATGAAGGGACTCGAACCCTCGACCTTCTGCATGGCAAGCAGACGCTCTAGCCAACTGAGCTACATCCGCGCAGCGGCGGGGAGCCTAGCAGGCCTCCCGCCACGGGTCGGTGTCCACCGAGGTGAACCCGACCGGCACGCCTGACGCTTCGAGGGCGGCCGCGAGGCGCGGTGTCCACGCCCTCATCAGGTGCTGCTCGACCGCCCCGTGGGGCACATTGACGAGTGCCATCCCCTCCGCCGCGTCGGCGTCGTGGTAGGTGAGGTCACCGGTGACATACGCCTCGGCGCCCGCGGCACGCGCCTGCGCCACCAGCGATCCGCCCGACCCGGTGCACACCGCGATGCGCGACACCCGGCGCCCGGAATCGCCGGCCATCCCAAGGTTGGCGCGGCGCGGGCAGAAGGTCTCGACGGCCCGGCGGGCCAGATGGGAGAGCGGCACCGGGTCGATGGAGCCGATCCGGCCGAGGCCGAGCGCCGGGTCGGCGGCGGCGGGCAGAATCGGCACGGCGTCGTGCATGCCCAGGGCCTGCGCCATCAGGTCGTTCAGCCCGCCCGCCGCCGAATCGAGGTTGGTGTGGGCCGCCACGACGGCCACCCGATCCGCTGCGGCCCTCAGCACCAGCGCGCCGGCCGTGCGGGCCGCGCTGACCGCGGAGAGGGCCGGGAAGATCGGGGGGTGGTGCACCAGCACCAGATCCGCACCCTGCGTGCGCGCCTCGTCCAGCACCGCGGCGCGCAGGTCGAGGGCCACGAGCACGCGCGTGACCTCACGACCGCGGCGACCGGCCGTCAGGCCGACGTTGTCCCATCCCTCCGTGAGCCGGGCGGGGGCCAGCGGCTCCAGCAGCGCCAGGAACTCCCCGACGGTCACCGCCGCGCCGTCGGGGAGAAGAACCGGAGCATCATCAGGGCATCGACCGCGGCGACGATTCCGAGAACGGTCAGGACGATGAGGGCACCGGGGGTGATCCCGGCCTGCTGGTCGAGGATGAGGCCGACCACCAGCGCACCGAGGAACCACACGAGGGCGCGCCCGATGCGTCCGATGTAGATGTGGCCCAGACCGGGGATGATGAGGCTGAGGATGATGGCGATGGCCACCGAGCGGCCACCGGGCCTGCGGACGGGACGCCGTGCGGGTCCGGGACTCACGCGGTGTACACGAGCCCCTCGCGTGCCCACTCCACGGGGCCGCCGAAGGCGGCGGCGGCGATCTCCACCGAGGCATCACGATCGGCATCGGGTTGCCCGTGGACCAGCAGCAGGCGCCCGGCGCCCGCCGCACGCGCCATCTCCCCCGCGGCCCGGGCGTTCAGGTGCATGGCCCCCTCGGGGATATCGGATGCACCGAACGTGCACTCCAGCACCAGGATGTCGGTTCCGCGGGCCAGGGCCGGGAGCGCCTCGTTCGGGCGGCAATCGGCGCCGTAGGTGATGGACCTGCCGCCGTGCCCGACCCGCAGGGCATGGGTCGGCGGGAGGTGGGGTACCTCGGCATGACGGATGCTGAGGTCGCCGATGCCGAGCTCCCCACCGCCACCCGGCAGGTCGTGCATCGTGATGCCCGCCCATGTCTCGCCGCCGGCGATCCCCGCGAGGCGGTCCCCAAGGCCGGGGGGTGCGTGTACCCGCAACGGGTGGCCGAGCCCGGGCCCATGCGCCATGTACACCCGGGCCGCGAGCAGGTCGGAGAGATGGTCGGGGTGCAGGTGGCTGATGACCACGCCGCCGAGGTCAATGGGATCCACCAGCCCGAGGAGGCGGTTGAAGGTGCCCGACCCGAGGTCGAGCGCCACGGCCGTACCGCCCGCGCGCACCAGATAGCCGCTCTGCGCCTGGTCGGGGTGCCCATAGGCTGCGCCGGTTCCGAGCGGGATGAGCTCCAGGGTCGCGGACACGGCCGGGATGGTATACCTGCTGCATGAGACGGTCCCTCATCCTCCTCCTCGCCCTCGCGACCCTGCCGTTCGTGGCCATTGGCTGCGGTGGCGGCACGGATGCCACGCAGGGGATGACCGCCGAGCAGGTGCTCACCGAGAGCGCGAAGCGCACCGAGGCGCTCACCTCGTACCGGTTCGCGATTGACGTGAAGGCGAAGGCCGAGCTCGATGCCGCGGGCGCACTGGGCGACATCCTGAGTGGTCCACTGGACATCACGGGCGAGGGTGCCGCCAAGGATCCGGGCGACTTCACGTTCGACGTGACCGTCACGCTCGGACCCGGACCGATCCAGGCCAACATCACGAAGGTCGGCGGCGCGCTCTACGCCTCGCTGCTCGGGCAGGCCATCAAGCTCGACGTGGACGCCGCCGTGGTGAAGGCACTCGACGCCACGAAGCTCGCGCCCGCGCTCGCCGGGTGGATCAAGGACCCCGTGCTCGTCGGCACCGAGGAGGTGGACGGCGTGCCCGTCGTGCACATCCGCGGCACGGTTGACGAGAAGGCCCTGGCCGATGACGCCGGCGCGCTGCTCACCGGCATCGACGCCGGCGGTGCGGTCACTGCCGCGGCGGCCGGCGGTGACCAGCTCGAGGTCGCCACGGTGGACATCTGGGTCGGCCAGGAGGACCTCCTGCTCCACCGCGTGCACGCCGGGCTCGTGTCGAAGGATGCGCTGGCCGCGGTGCCCGGGTTGAAGAGCATCGACCTCGATCTCACCGCGACGCTGTCCGGCTTCGACGCCCCGGTGGACATCACGGCGCCTGCCGGCGCCCGCACCGTGGATCTCGCCTCCATCACCGGCCTGCTCGGCGGCTAGCCCGTGCGGTTCGGGGCCTTCCTCGCGCCCTTCCACGACCCCCGCGAGAACCCCACGGCCGCGCTGGAGCGCGATCTCGACCTGATCGTGGCGCTTGACCGCCTCGGCTACGACGAGGCGTGGGTGGGCGAGCACCACTCGACGGGATGGGAGTACATCGCGTCGCCCGAGATCTTCCTGGCGGTGGCCGCGGAACGCACCCGTCACATCCGCCTGGGAACCGGGGCGGTCAGCCTGACCTACCACCATCCGTTCATGGTGGCCGACCGGATCGTGCTGCTCGACCACCTCACGCGCGGGCGCATCAACTTCGGGGTCGGCCCCGGGGGGCATCTCTCGGACGCCGCCATGCTGGGCATCCCCGGCGGTGAGATCCGCGACCGCATGGAGCAGTGCCTCGAGGTGATCCTCCACCTGCTCACCAGCACCGAGCCGCTCACGGCATCCGGGCCCGGGTGGGACCTGCATGACGCCGTGCTGCAACTGAGGCCCTACCAGCGCCCCCACCCCCCGCTGGCCGTTCCCAGCCTCGAGTCGCCATTCGGCATGGCCCTCGCCGGCCGCGTGGGCGCGGCCCCGCTGTCCTTGTTCTTCGGCTCTGCCGATCTGGCGGCGCAGTGGGCCATCACGGAGGAGGCTGCGGACCGGGCGGGGCGCACGGCATCGCGCGCGGACTGGCGCGTGGTGGTACCGGTGCACCTGGCCGAGTCGCGTGAGCAGGCGATCGAGGAGGTCCGGACCGGCGGCGGCGAGTGGATGTTCGAGTACGTGCAGGCCCTCACCGGCCGCCCCGCCCCGGTTGCCGGCCCGGCGCACCTGGCGGTTGACCAGATGGTGGAGTCCGGCTCGTGGGTGATCGGGACCCCGGATGACCTCATCGCGTTCATCCGGGGCCTGCAGGAGCGCACGGGCGGCTTCGGCACGTTCCTCACCTGGGGCCACGAGTGGGCCGGACCCGCCGCCACCCTGCGCTCGTACGACCTGCTCGCACGCTTCGTGATGCCGGAGTTCCAGGGCGCGCTCGAGGGGTTGCGGGCCTCGGGCGACGTGGCGCGCCGCACGGCAACGGGGCTGCACGAGCAGCGCGTCGCCGGCGTGGAGGCCGCCCGCGCGACGCACGCCCGCAGGCGCGAGGAGCGCTAGGAGCCCCGGCCCGGCCTATGGACCACCGTCCCCTGCTGGTGCTGCGCCACGTCCCGTGGGAGGGACCCCACCGGATCCTCGAACCCTTCGCCGGCACGCCCGTCCGGGTCGTGGACGCCCTCGGACCCGGCGCGGCGCTGCCCCCGGCCACGTCCGTGCGGGGCGCCGTCATCATGGGCGGGCCGATGAGCGTCAACGACTCGGATGCCCACCCGGGCCTCGCCGTTGAGGTCGCGTGGATCCGCAGCGCGCTGGCCGCGGGGCTGCCGTTGCTCGGTATCTGCCTCGGTGCGCAACTCATCGCGCGCGCGGCCGGGTCGGCGGTGGGACCCGGCCCGCGGCCCGAGATCGGCTGGCTGCCCGTGGACATCGCAGACCCTGCCGACCCGGTGCTGGGGCCGCTGGCCCCCGTGACCGTGGCCCTCCACTGGCACGGCGAGCGATTCGACCTGCCCGAGGGGGCCACGGGGCTCGCCCGGTCGGCGCTCACCACGGTTCAGGCCTTCCGGGTCGGCAACGCCCGGGGCGTGCTGTTCCACCCCGAAGCGGACGCCGACCTCGTGGAGGCCTGGCTCGCGGAGCCCTCCATGCGCACCGAGGCCGAGAGTGCCCTGGGGGCCGATGCGGCGAGGGCACTCCGCGAGGGCGCCCGGCGCCACGCGCGGGCCCTCGTGGCGCGGAGCACGGCGGGCTTCGCCGCGTTCGCGGCGCTCACCCGGTAGCCGCAGGCCCGGTCAGGCCAGGGCGTCCACCACCCGGACGTTGCGGACGTCGTACTCGTCCTCACCCCACGGGGCGGTCAGGAACGCCTGGGTGATCTCGATGGCGATGGCCGGCGAGGTCACCCGCATGGACATCACCAGCACGTTGGCGTGGTTGTACCTGCGGGCCAGGCGGGCGGTCTCGGCATCGCCGCAGAGTGCCGCGCGGACGCCCCGCACCTTGTTGGCCGCGATGCAGGCACCGGTTCCGCTCCAGCAGAAGAGGACCGCAGCGTCGGCATCCCCGGCGGTGACCGCCCGGGCGGTGGCCGCGCTCGCCTCGGCCCACTCCGTCTCATCGCCGGCCACGAGCGGGCCGATGAGCCGCAACGCATGCCCCTCGGACTGCAGCCACCCGATGACCGCGTCGGTGACGGGCTGGCGCATGTCCGATCCCACGGCGATCCGCATGGCGCCAATGTACCGGCGCGGGGGCGCTACCGTGCCGCCCATGATCGTTCGGGGAGGCACATTCGGGCCCGTGGCCACCAACACGTACGTGGTGGCCGACCGGGAGGGCGGCAGCGCCCTCATCGTCGATCCGGCGGCGGGCAGCAGCCGCTGGGTGGCCGAGACGATCACGGCGTTGGGCGTGGACCCGGTGGCGGTGCTCGACACGCATGGGCACTGGGACCATGTGGTGGAGAACCACGTGTGGGACGCCCAGGGGATCCCGGTGTGGGTGGGCCGCGGGGACGAGGGGTGGCTGGCCGCGCCCGCGCCGTTCAACCCGGCGCTCTTCGGACACCCTCCCCCCACCCCCGGAGTGACCCCGGCGGCCATCCTCGAGGACGGCGACACGATCACATGCGGGGATCTCACCTTCCGGATGATCGCGACGCCGGGCCACTCACCGGGGCTGCAGGTGGCGTACAACGCCGAGAGCGGTCAGGCGCTGGTGGGTGACCTCATCTTCGCGATGGGCGTCGGCCGCACCGACTTCCCGGGCAGCGACCACGGCGACATGGTTCGGTCGCTCACGCGCATCTTCGACGAGCTGCCCGGCGACACCATCATCTACCCCGGTCACGACCGGTGGGGAGTGACGCTGGCACAGGCGGAGCCGTACGCACGCATGTTCATGTAGGCGCCCCGACCGGGGTGGAACCGCTCCGAACCCGTGCCACGACGTATCCGGTCACCAGCAACCGAGGAGCGGCGCCGGGATGGATCAACGAGGTGAGGCGACCCGCAGAACCGGAGGGGCGCCGGCAGAGGAGCGGCGCCGGGATGGATCAACGAGGTGAGGCGACCCGCAGAACCGGAGGGGCGCCGGCAGAGGAGCGGCGCCGGGATGGATCAACGAGGTGAGGCGACCCG
>SXQZ01000064.1 GCA_005792725.1 Actinomycetota bacterium | reverse complement strand
GACCCCGGGTGGCGCCGACGCGGGGGCGGGGCCGGCGCCCGGGTGGCGCCTACGCGGTGACGGGGCCGGGCCCGGGTGGCGCCTACGCCGTCACGGGGGCTGCCGGCTTCCCTGCCAGCGACATGCGCCGCACCGCGGCCACGAGTTCGGCCCCACCGTCGCGGGCCATGTCGTGGCCCGCGCCCTCCACCACGTCGAACGTGGCGGCGCGCAGCCAGATGGCCAGTTCGCGCTGGTCCTGGGCGGGCACGGCCCGGTCGTCGCCGCCGGCGATGATGGCCACGGGGGCGTCAATCTGCGCGAGGGCGCCGCGCCAGTCCGGGCGGGTGGCCATGGCCTCCGCGGCGAGGGCCTGCCCCTCATCCCGGTTGCGCTCCCGCAGGGCGCGGGCGATGAGCATCCAGCGGTCACGGCCGTCGGGTTCCTCGCCACGCGGGCCGATACCCGAGAGCACGAGGCCGCCCACCAGTCCGGGATGCCCCAGGGCCAGCGCCAGCGCGGTCGCACCGCCCAGGCCGATGCCCAGCATCACGGCGCCGCCGCCCTCGCCCGCCGCCAGGCGCGCGACATCGGAGGCGAAGTCGTCAATGCTCCACGGCCCCGCCGGGCACGGGGAGTCGCCGTGCCCGCGCATCTCGGGGATCATCACGCGGTGGTCGCCCAGCAACGGCTTGAGGGCCTTCTGCAGGTCCTTGGCGGGTCGTCCCACATCGTGGAGCGCCACGACGAGTGGCCCGTCGCCCTTGGTGACGAACGTGAGGTTGATGGCAGGTGGAAGTGACGGCATGGAAAGCGGCAGGATACGTCCTGCGCTGCCCGCCGTCAACGAATACGGCAATGTGCAGGGGAAAGGGTCGCCCGCCGACCCCGTCACCCGAGGTCGGCGGCCACCTCGCCCACGAGGGCGGCGAACTCCGCCGGGTGCTCAAGGGCGGTCATGTGGCCCGCATCCCCGATCACGGCCAGACGGGCACCGGGGATCGCCGCCGCCATCGCGGTCGACAGCGGCGGCGGGGTGACCGCGTCGTGCTGGCCCACGATCACCAGGGTGGGAACCGCGATGCCGGGCAGGAGGGCGGTGCGGTCGGGCCGGCGGGCGATGGCCAGCGTGGCGTCGGCCATTGCCGCGGCCGACTGGGCCGACGCCAACGCGGCCAGCCGCGTGGTGGTGGCGGCCGATGCCCCCGGCCACGTGGCGCGGGGCACGAACGCGGTGACGAACGCATCGGTCCCGGAGGTCCGCAGGCCCTCGGCCACGGCGCGCCGGGCGTCGAGGCCCTCGGGTGGTTCGCCCTCGGCACGGGTATCGGCGAGCACCAGGGCGCCGATGCGGTCGGGGTGCCGTGCCATCAGCGCCAGCGCCAGGTAGCCGCCCATCGAGAGGCCCACCACCACGGCTCGGCCGGGCACCTGCGCGGCCAGGCGATCGGCTTCGCCGTCCATCGACCAGCCGGGCTCGGCCGGGCGCCGGCCGAAGCCGGGCAGGTCCGGCGCCCGCACCGCGTGCCCGGCCGCCTCGAGGTGTGCCACCACGCCGTCCCAGAAGCGGTGATCGACGGGGAAGGGGTGCAGCAGGACGATGTCAGCCATGGGGTACCTCACCGATCGGCTCGACCGCGAGCCTTGCGCGCTCGTCGTAGGGACTCAGTACCAGCACCTGGCGCCACGCCGCCTGCCCGGCGGCGGTGTCGCCGTAGGCGATGGCGAGCATCGCCCACCCCGCGGGGTTGCCGGGTTGCACCTCGGTGGCGCGCACGGCCGCCGCGCGCATGCGCACGCCGTCTCCCACCAGCGCCGCCGCCCGCGCACTCAGCAGCCACGGCTGGATGGCCAGCGGGTTGAGCCCCGCCGCCTCGGCCGCGCGCTCCTGCGCGATGGCCGGCTGCCCCGCCGAGATCGCCTGGTTCCCGGATGCCACCTTCTCCTGGCTCCACCACGGGATCAGCGCGCTCAGCATGATGATGGGGGCCAGCGCCCACGCCCCGGCCACCAGGGGTTGCGGCACCGGTCGCCCGCCCGCCACGGGTCCGGGCGCGGCGGCGGCGATGACCACCCCCCCGGCGGCCATCGCCACGGTGGTGAGGGCCGGCACCGTCCATGTCCAGTCGACCTGGGATTGCAGGAGGAATGCCGCGAATACCGCCAGCGGCAGTGCCGCCGTCGGGGGCCCACGGCGCTGCCACACCCTGACTGCCGCCCATGCCACGCCTGCGACCAGGCAGGCGAGCAGCGCGAGCCCCACCGCTCCCAGGCCCGAGGCGATCTCGAGCTCCAGATTGTGCGGCTGGCGCACGTTGAGGCGGTCCTCGCCCGTGGTGCGCTCCCTCAGGTGCACGAGCGGGAATGACCCGGCCCCCTCGCCGACGAGCAGGTTGCCGCCGGCCGACCGCGCCGCCTCGGCCCACCACTCGAGGCGCTGGTTGGTGTCGAGGCTGCCGAGGCGCCCGGGGGTGTTCGCCAGCCCGCCCGAGGTGCCCGTGACCTCGGCGGTGCGCGCGGAGATCCACGCACCGACCTCACGGGGCTTTGCCAGTGCATACCCGCCGCCCACCGCCACCCCGGCGACCACCACCACCAGTGCGGCCACGCCCGCCCGGCGGCGGGTGAGCCGCCCTCCGCCCAGCACCCGCTGCACCGCCCACGCGACCGCCGCGGCGATTGCGAGCCCCACCACGATGCGCCACAGCAGTCCCAGGCCGGCATCTGCGCGGTCGGCGGCGATGAGCGCGTCGTCGGTGAGGGCATTCGTGGTGAGTCCGTACCCCACGGGGAGCAGCGCCCCGGCCACGCCGCCCCCGAGGGCCGCCACCTGGCGGGCGCGACCGGGCATCAGGCCGATCACGACTGCGCACACGAGAACGAGCGCGAGGAGCCCGCCGCGCGAGTACGTGAGCACGATCGTGGTGAACGCCACGGTGATCGCGGCGGCCGCGCCCATGAGGTCGCGCGCGTCCCCGCCGCGCCGCCCGGCCACCCACAGCAGGCCGGGGATCGCGACGGTGGCCACCAGGGCCAGCGCGTTCCAGTACCCCACCGGGGCCTGCAGCCGTGACGGCTCGTAGTCACTCCCGAACACCGTGGGCAGGCAACACGCGAGCAGTGCCCACAGCACCACCGGGGCGGCGGCGAGGGAGAGGCCCACGGCGAACCGCTCGGGCGCGTGCGGCATCAGCGCCGCGATTCCGATGCCGATCACCAGCGCGAGGGCGGCGAGCGCGATGCGGTTGGCCTCGGTCCACGCCATGTCGCCGGCCGGCGACCAGAGAATCGAGATGCCCGCCCACACGGCGAGCCCCGCGACCCCACCGATGGCGAGGAGGGCGGGTCCCGACCGGGGTGCGGCCCGCCCGCGGGAGCGCATGAGCGCCCAGGCGGCGAAGGGGGCCGCGAGGAGGGCCGCCAGCATGGCCCCCGTCGCGCCCCGCGTGGCGAGTCCGTCCCCCAGGTCGATGCCCCCGCTCAGCACCGTGAGAACCGTCCAGCACGCCAGCAGCACCGCCCCGGCGATCAGTGCCCCGCGTGCGCGTGGGACCGCGCCCGTCAGCGGGTGCCCCCCCGAGCGGCTACGCTCGCCCCGTTGATCGCCGCCGTCATCCGCCGCAGCGTAGCCGTGACCTTCCTCATCGCGCTCGTGATGGGGGTGCTCGCCATGCCCGCATCCGGGGTGGGCCAGCAGGTGCTGGCCGACTACGAGGACAACGGGCGCATTGACGGCTGCTACACCCTCGCGGAGTTCGAGGATGCGCTGCGGCTCATCCGGCCCGACCAGCAGCAGTACGGCGCGGCCGTGGATGTGATCCGCCAGGCCGAGCTCACCAACATCCGGCGCCCCGGTGGCGCATGCGGCGGCACCTCGGCCACCGGCGCATCGGGAGAGGTGCCCGGGGGCACCGGGACGTCCGGCACCGACCTCCCGGGAGATGGTGATGTCCTGCCCCCCGTGGTCATCGCCATCCTCGTGGCGGTCGGGCTGGCGTTGGTGGGCTTCGTGGTCTACTGGGTGGTGTCGCGCCGGGTCCGCGGCGGCGACGACACGTGAGGAAGTGGATCAAGGATCTGGTGCTGCCGGTCGCGGTGGCGATCACGTTGGCGTTCGTGATCCAGGCCTCGATCGCGAAGCCCTACGAGATCCCCACCAACTCGATGTACCCGGCCATCCAGGGCACCGACTCCATCGGCGACCGCGCCCCCGACCGGGTCATCGCCAACCGGGTCATCTACAAGCTGCGCGACATCTCGCGCGGTGACGTGGTCGTCTTCGATCCGACGGCGGGCGCGCGCGCCGCCTGCAGCGAGCCCGGGGACGTCCCCTTCGTCAAGCGCGTCATCGGCGTTCCCGGTGACACCGTCTCGGTGCGCAAGGTCACGATTTCCGCGTCCGACCCCGATCCGGCGCTCCGCCCCGGCGGCGCGCTGGCGGTGCGCAGGGTGGCCGAGCCCAACTCGTTCGGTCCCGAGTCGGTGTCGGAGGTGGCGCTGGCCGAGGGCGACACCACGTACGTGACCTACGTGCAGAAGGCCGGGGACGCCGAGGCCAGTCCGTTGGTGGTGGAGTCCGCCATCACCCCCGACTACGAGGTGGCCTTCCCGCAGGTGCCGCCCGACAACGTGCTGGTGCTGGGGGACAACCGGCCGGGCTCATGCGACGCCCACGTGTGGCTGGGACGCGATGCCGCGTTCACCCCGCAGGACAACGTGATCGGCCAGGCCGAGGTCATCTACTGGCCCCTCCCGCGCGTCCGCTTCCTCTCGTAACGGGCAGGGGCAGCACCCGAAACCGCCCGGTCACCCCGGTGCCAGGTATGTAACCGAACGGCGGTCGCGGTGTCAGGCATCGAACCGCCCGGCAACCCCGGCGGGTGCCCCCGGATCCAGCATCACGGCCGGTCGCCCCGGGTTGCCGGCTTGGTGGGGCGGCCAGACGTTCGTCCCCGCCACCGCGGGCGGATCGTGCATCGAGCGGGGGCCGCCCGGGGACCCGGTCCACCGTGGGCACCCTCCCGTGCCGGGATCGGTGGTCGGTGCACTTTGCGGGGACTTAGCAACAATGATGACGAAGGGACGTCTTGCATGGCGGCAAACACCGGATGTAGTGTGCCCGTCCATGCCGCCCACCCCACACCTAGCGTTCCGACCATGATTTGCCCGTATTGCGAGGGTTCTGCGCACCGCGTCATGGAATCGCGGGTTCCGGACACCAAGGATGCGATCCGGCGGCGCCGGGAGTGCCAGACCTGCGGACGGCGCTTCACCACGTACGAGCGCGTGGAGGAGATGCCGCTCATCGTGATCAAGAGCAGCGGCGACCGGGAGCCCTACGATCGCGAGAAGCTCCTCTCGGGGCTGCAGCGGGCGTGCCACAAGCGGCCCGTGCCGACTGTTCACCTCGAGGCCGCCGTGCGCGACATCGAGGTGAGCCTGAGGAACCGCCTGAAGCAGGAGGTGTCGAGCAACGCCATCGGCGAACTCGCCCTGCGGCGCCTGAAGGACGTTGACACCGTGGCCTACGTGCGGTTCGCCTCGGTGTACCGCCAGTTCGCGGACACCGACGAGTTCGCCGATGAGCTGCACCGGCTGGAGCGGGAGCCACCGCTGCCCCGCGGCCAGCGCCCGCTGGACGAGCACATCTTCGAGATCCTGACCGAACCCGTCCCGACCCGGCGCGCCCCGCGCCGGCGCCTGCGGGCCCTGGCCGGTGGGCTCGGGGTCGAGGACGACGCAACGACCGATACGACGAACGCCGAGGAGGCAACTGATGGGGACTGAGGTCGTTGGCACGGTGCAGGGGGAGAAGGCCAGGGCGAAGCGCGGCAAGGCCCTGGGACTGGTGCGTCACTTCACCGGCAAGGGCAAGCACCCGTACGACGTCCTCGAGTGGGAGCGCCGCAGCGCGGGTATCTCATCCGGCGATGGCACGAGCGTGTTCGAGCAGGACAACATCGAGGTGCCCGCCGCGTGGTCGCAGCTGGCCACCAACGTGGTGGCGTCCAAGTACTTCCGGGGCGCCATCGGCTCGCCCGAGCGCGAGTACTCGGTGAAGCAGCTCATCGACCGCGTGGTGCTCACCGTCAAGGCCTGGGGTCTGGAGGAGGGCTACTTCAACTCCAAGGACGAGGCCGAGGTCTTCGAGTACGAACTGACCCACCTCCTCGTGAACCAGATGGCCGCGTTCAACTCGCCCGTGTGGTTCAACGTCGGGATGCGCGAGAACCCCCAGTGCTCGGCCTGCTTCATCCTCTCGGTCGAGGACACCATGGACTCGATCCTGTCGTGGATCGGCAAGGAGGGCATCATTTTCAAGGGGGGGTCCGGCTCGGGGATCAACCTGTCGGCCGTCCGTTCGTCGCGGGAGCGCCTCTCCGGCGGCGGCGAGGCCTCGGGGCCGGTGTCCTTCATGCGCGGCGCCGACTCGTG
>SXQZ01000063.1 GCA_005792725.1 Actinomycetota bacterium | reverse complement strand
GCCGGTCGCGGGGGCGACGGTGGACATCGCGGCGGTCCCGGTGCTCACCCCCCAAGCGTGGCACCCGCGCGGGCTGCGCGCCTCCCCCCGGTGCGCCACTGGTACGATCGCCCGCGTGCGGACCGTCCTGAGGGCAGCCCTGCTCACGGCGATCCTGGCCGCGGTGTCCATCGCCGCCGCGGCCGGCCCGGCGCCGACCCCGTCGGGCTCGGCATGGCTCCTCACCGACGGCCGGACCGGCGAGGTGCTGGCCGAACGCGCGGCCGACCAGGCACGCGCCATGGCGAGCCTCACGAAGATGATGACCGCGCTGGTGGCGCTGGAGTCGGGCGATCTCGACCGCGTCGTCACGGTGGTGCCGGCGGCGGTGGGGATCGGGGAGTCATCGGCGGGGCTCACGGCGGGCGAGCGCATCCCCATGCGCGATCTGCTCAAGGGCCTCATGATCGGCAGCGGGAACGATGCGGCGATCGCCATCGCCTACGCGGTCGCGGGGTCCGAGGCGGAGTTCGTCACCCGGATGAATGAGAAGGCCCGTCAGATGGGTCTCACCCACACGCACTTCGGCAACCCCCACGGCCTCGACGAGGCCGGGCACGAGTCGTCGCCCCGCGACCTGCTGGCCCTCGGGCGCGCGGTGATGGACGATCCGTTCCTCCGACGTCTCGTGGCCCAGCGCTCGGTGACCGTGCCGGGCCCCGGAGGCGAGGGCACGCGCCGGCTCGAGTCCGAGAACGACCTCCTGTCGATCATGCCTGCGGCCGACGGCGTGAAGACCGGCCACACCGACGGCGCCGGCTACACGCTCGTGGCCCATGCGGCCTCCGCCGGCCTGGGTCGCGATCTCTACGCCGTGCTGATGGGTGAGCCCGACCGGCGGACCCGTGCCACCGATGCGAAGGCGCTCCTCGAATGGGGCTTCTCGCACTACGCGCGGCCGGTCATCGTGCGCAAGGGGCAGGGAGTGGTGACCCTCGACGTGCAGGGGATGCCCGGCGCCACGGTGGTGCTGGCCCCCCCGGCAGCGCTCGCCGCCACGATGCGGTTGGGCACGCCCGTGCAACTGCGCGTCAGAGCCCCTGCCCTGGCGACCGCACCGGTGGCGACGGGACAGCGGCTCGGGCAGGTGGAGGTGCTCCAGGGTGAGGACGTCCTGGCGAGGTCGGCCCTGGTGGCCACCGCCGCGGTCGGCCCCCCCGGGTTCGCCGATGCGGTCATGACCGCCCTCGGAGGGATAGGGTCCGTCTTCCCATGATCCTCACGGTCACCCTGAACGCGGCCCTTGACCGCACCCTCACCGTCCCGAACTTCGAATCGGGCCGTCGGCACCGGGCCAGCGATGCGCTCACGCTGCCCGGCGGCAAGGGGGTCAACGTGGCCCGCGCGCTGCGCAACCTCGGCCAGCCGGTCATCGCCACCGGGCTCGCGGGCGGGCGCACCGGCACCGCGATCATCGAGCAGCTCACGGCCGAGGGCATCCTCAACGACTTCGTGCGCATCCGGGATGAGTCGCGCACCTCGACCGCCGTGGTGGACCCCACCTCGATGCAGCAGACCGAGATCAACGAGTACGGCCCGTCGGTGGGGGAGTCCGAGTTGGCGCTGCTCATGGAGAAGCTGGCATACCTGGCGAAGGGGGCCGACCTCGTGGTGCTGGCGGGCTCCCTGCCACGGGATGTTCCCGTCGACACCTATGCGGTGCTCACCGAGGTGCTTGCGCGCCCGGACCTGCGCATCGTCGTGGACGTCCCGGGGCCCGCCCTGCGCGCCGCGCTGGCGGCCGCCCCATGGTTGGTCAGCCCGAACGCGCGTGAGGCCGAGGACGTCGTGGGCAACGAGTTCTCGGACGACGACGACGTCGCGGTGGGCGCGGAGGCGCTGTGCTCCCTGGGCGCCCGGTCGGCCCTGGTGCATGACGAGGGCGGCTGCGTCGCCCGCGTGGAGGGCGTCGGGGGGGAGGGGGGCAGGCGCACCCTGCGGGCCCGCATCGATGTGCGCAGCGAGGTCGTGAGCACGGTCGGATCGGGTGACGCGTTCCTCGCAGGCTTCCTCGCGGGCACCTACGACGGGGCCGGGGTGGAGGAGGCGCTGTGCCGCGGCGTGGCCGCGGGTGCCGCCAGCACGCAGCTTCTCGGTGCCGGCGTGGTGGACCGCGCGGACGTGGATGCACTGGCACGCCAGGTGGTGGTGGAGGAGGTCCCGGCGGGGTCCTGAGGGGCCCCCGCACCACCCCGCATGCCCCTGCCGGGTATCCGGGCGGGGGTGGTAGGTTGCCCGTCCTACGGAGCACGCGACGGGGGAGCACGGGTGGAGATCGAGATCGGTCGGGGCAAGCGCGGACGGCGGGCCTATGGGCTCGATGAGATCGCCATCGTGCCCAGCCGGCGCACGCGCGACCCCGAGGATGTCGACCTCTCCTGGCAGCTCGGACCCCACACCTTCGGGATGCCGCTGCTCGCATCCGCCATGGACGGCGTGGTGTCGCCCCGCACGGCGATCGAGATCGGCCGCCTCGGGGGCCTCGGCGTCCTCAACCTCGAGGGAATCCAGAGCCGCTACGAGGACCCCGACGCCGAACTGCAGCGGATCGCCGCGGTCCCGCCCGGCACGGCGACGGCCGGCCTCCAGGACATCTACCGGGCCCGCGACGTCGATGCCGACCTCATGGTCCAGCGCATCCGGGAGATCAAGGCCGCAGGCGTGCTCACCGCCGGGTCGCTCACGCCGCAGCGGGTGGAGCAGTACATCGGGCCGGCGCTCGACGCCGGCCTCGACATCCTGGTGATCCAGGGCACCGTGGTATCGGCTGAGCACGTGTCGTCATCGGTAGAGCCGCTCAACCTGAAGCGCTTCATCGCCGACCTCCCGGTGCCGGTCATCGTGGGCGGTTGCGCTTCGTACTCCACCGCCCTGCACCTCATGCGCACCGGTGCGGTGGGTGTGCTGGTGGGCGTGGGCCCCGGCGCGGCGTGCACGACGCGCCAGGTGATCGGGGTGGGCGTGCCGCAGGCCACGGCCATCGCCGATGCCGCGGGCGCCCGCATGCAGCACCTGCTCGAGACCGGCAACCATGTGAACGTGATCGCGGACGGTGGCATGGCCTACGGCGGTGACCTCGCCAAGGCGATCGCCTGCGGCGCCGACGCCTGCATGGTGGGTTCGCCGCTCGCCCGGGCCGCCGAGGCCCCCGGACACGGGAACCACTGGGGGATGGCCACGTTCCACCCCGAACTGCCGCGCGGTACCCGGGTGCGTACCGAGACGATCGGGACCATCAAGGAGATCCTCCTGGGCCCGGCCAATGAGAATGATGGGTCGCTGAACCTCATCGGCGGCCTGCGGAACGCGCTGGCCACCTGTGGCTACGAGTCGATCCAGAGCTTCCAGAAGTGCGAGGTCATGGTCGCCCCGGCGCTCAAGACCGAGGGCAAGCGCCTGCAGCAGGCCCAGTCCGTCGGCATGGGCTGACGGTGGCGTTCCACCTCGCCCCCGAACTCGAGGGCCAGGCGGCAGGCGGCATCCTCGTCGTCGACTTCGGCGCCCAGTACAGCCAGCTCATCGCCCGGCGCGTCCGGGAGTGCCGGGTGTTCTCCGCCATCGTCCCGCACGACATCGCGCCGGCCGAGATCGAGCGCATCCGCCCCGGTGGCCTCATCCTGTCGGGTGGACCGGCCTCGGTCTACGAGGAGGGCGCACCCGCGCTCGACCGCCGGCTCCTCGAT
>SXQZ01000062.1 GCA_005792725.1 Actinomycetota bacterium | reverse complement strand
GTCCGCCCCGAAGCGCTGGGGTTCCGCGGCGGCGATGAGGGGCAGGCTCAGTACGCCACGAAGCGCTGGAGTTCCGCGGCGACGATGAGGGTGGCGGCCTCCGTGGGGGTCAGGCCCTCCCCCGCCGCGAACGCGAGCACCTCCCCGGAGGTCACCGTCACCGGCAGGCCACCCACCACACCCGCGATGGCGTGCCGCGATGGGTCCCACGCGAGGGTGGTGAGGTCCCCGGGGATCGCCGCCCGGGCCACCTGTTCCCACGCGCCCGGCGCCACGGCGACGAGTGCCATCACGCGGTCAATCACATCGCCGGCGTAGTCCCACTCGCGCCACCACCCCCCGCGTGAGGGATGCACCCGCACGGCGTCGGCGGCGTCCACCGGGCCGCGGTCGAGATCGGGCACGGCGGTCCCGCCCGGCGGTGCCTGCACCACCGCGATGGCGCACCCGGGGGCGATGACCTCCCAGCACGTCATGCCGGGGTCGTCCCGCGCCAGACGGAACGCCCGGCGCCAGGCGTCGCGGGCGCACAGCCACCGGCCCCACGTGCGCGCGATGGCCTCGGCGCCGGCGTGGTGGCCGATGGCCTCCCCGGCATCCACATCGGGCAACTCGCCGTGCGCCACCCGCGGCAGCAGGGCCGCGACTCCCGTGGCGCTCACCGCAAGGGTGCCGAGGGCCGGCTCGTCGGGGGTGATGGTGATGAAGGTCCGCCCCGGGTCGGGGTCGCGGCCGGGAAGGGCCTGCAGGCCGTTCGCGTGGATCTCGTCGATGAGCGCGTACGGGTTGCCGTCGAGCGGGAAGGCCGCCTCACCGCACGGGTGCATGTCCCCCGGCATGTCGGTGAGGTGCATCCACACCACCCCGCCGACCGCGAGACCGGACTCGGTGTGCAGGATCACCGGGTGGGGCGGACGACGAGCACGGATGACGCGGCCCGGTGGGCCACACGCTCCGAGACGCTGCCGAGGGCCTTCGCACCCCTCGCGCCGCGCGCCCCCATGACGATGAGGTCCACGCCCTCCCCGACCTGCACGATGGCATCGGCCGCGCGGCCGCGCAGGGCCTCGATCGGGATGTCGCCCAGCGGGCCGGGTGCCACCGCATCCGCGGGCACGCGCCCCGCGGTGACCGCCACCAGTTCGGGCTGCCCTCCGCGCTGGGCCACGATCTGACGGCCCATCTCCAGGGCCGCCAGCGACGGGTCCGACCCGTCGAGGGCGACGGCGATGCGCCGGGGGAAGGCGTCCTCGTCAAAGGGCGGACGCGCCACCAGCACCGAGCACCCGGCGTGGCGGAGCATGTCGGTGGCGATACTCGTGAACACGAATCCCAGGAAGCGGCCGCCGCCGTGGCTGCCGAGCGCCAGCACCGAGGCGTCGGCCGACGCCGCCGTGAGCACATCATGCGTCGCGCCCTCGACCACATCACCCTCCACGGTGACGCGCGGTGGCAGGCCGCCCTCGGCGATCTGCGCCCGGGCATCCTCCACCGACTGCGCCGCCTGCTGGAGCAGGCGATCCTTCGCGAGGTGCTCGCCACCCGACCTCACCACATCCTCAGCGGACACGAGGCGGCGGCCCGCCCACGTGTTCATCGCGGCGAAGTAGGGATCCGCGACGGCCAGCAGGCGCACCGTGCCCCCGGGGGACACCAGCCGGCCCGCCTGGCGCGCGGCCTCAAAGCCCGCGCGGGTGCCATCGATGGCGACAACGATTCGGCTCAGTGGCATACGTGCATCATGCCCGACTCACGGCGCCCGGGGCTCTGTTGCCCCACGTGGTGCCGGACGAGACGCCCCCCCTGTGCATGAACCCGATGCTCCGGATGGCCACGGCGCCGGTGCGCGGACAGGGGACGCCACCGGCAATCCCCACCCGGCAGGGGTACCGCATGGGCACCAGCCCGGGGAGCGGCGGCGGTTCCCGGGGCGGTACCAGCGGGATCCGACGCATCCTGATGTCCGAAGTGTGACATCCTGATTCACATGCCCGAGAACAGAACCCCCAAGATGGGGCGCGTGCGCACCACCGTCACCTTCGATCCTGACGTCGCCAGGATCCTTGAGCGCCTGCAGAAGGAGCGGGGCGTGGGCCTCAGTGACGCGGTGAACCAGGTGATGCGCGAGGCCGACAGGCCGGCGACCAGGGCCCGGCCCGCGCGCTTCGTCCAGACCACCTCGGACATGGGCCCCTTCAGGATCCCCATTGACGACGTCGGCGAAGTCCTGGACATCCTCGACGAGGAGTGGACCCAGAAGAAGTTCGGCCGGTGATCCTCGACGCCAACGTCCTGCTCTACGCCCGGAACAGCAACGATCCCCGCCATGTGCGCATCGCGACATGGCTGGAGGACGCCCTCACGGGACCAGTCCGCGTGGGCATGCCATGGGCAGTGCTGACTGCCTTCGTCCGAATCGCCTCGCACCCCCGCGTGACGTCGCTGCCGCTGTCAGCGGCCGCCGCCTGGGGGCAGGTGGAGGAGTGGCTCGGGGCCCCCTCGGCGTGGATACCGATGGAGACCAACCGCCACGCCGACGTGATGGGCGGGCTGATCACCCGGTACTCACTGGCGGGAGCCATCATCTCCGATGCCCATCTCGCGGCCTTGGCGATTGAGCACGGGGTGGAGATGGTGTCCACCGATGGCGACTTCGCCCGCTTCAGCGAGGTCCGCTGGAGGAATCCGCTCGACGCGGGGTAGGGGCCGGGGGTGACCGGGCCGGCTCCGACGTTGAGTCCGGGGCGCACGCGTCCACGAACCACGGAGGGCAGAGGGACTCCTGGATGACGGCCGCGCGCGAGCCGGTGGTCAGGCAGGGCCTCGCGCGCCCATCTGCGCGGATCAGGTGCACGCCGCCGCCGCCTGCCCCGGCACCGGCCGTGCCCCGGGGTCCGTTCCCACCCGGGGTCTGGTTGCGCCACGGTGTCGGCGATGGCGGGCAGTCCCACGTGAAGGGCAGCGTGGTCTCCCGGTCGCGGCTCAGGGGGGGGGCGCCGCGCGGTTCGCATGCGTGCCGTACCGCGTGACCGGCAACGTCGGGTCCCGGTCACGGTGCCGGCCCCGGTCAGTTCACCTGCTGCATCGCCGGGATCACCCAGGTGGCCTGCATGGAGCCGTTGGGCGGGGGCAGGATGCTGGCCTCCGTGTCGCTGCCCGGGCTTGGGTAGTAGATGCGGAGCATCGGGCGGATCTGCGGCGCCGTCAGCGGAGCGCCCGCCCCGTAGATCTGCTGCAGCGACTCGAGTGACGGCGTGGGGATCCAGTTGGTCGCAGGCGCGCCTGCGGGCAGCGTGGGGCCGAACCAGAGGGTGTAGGAGCCATCGGCATTCGCCGCCAGCCGGCCGGAGCTCACCTGCTGCGATCCCAACTGCGACACCGGCTGCACCGGGCCCCAGTTGAGCGTGCCGGTGCCGGCCACGAGCGCGACGATCGTGCCCGGCGTGCCCGACGGGCCCTGCTTGGGAACGCCGCCCACGGTCTGGCCGCCGATCTGAACCAGCGGCGACAGGTCCTGCCGCCAGGTGGTGGACAGCGAGAACGTGTACGTGGCCTTCGTGCCCGTCCCCTTCACCGTGGGCGTGGTGGCCACGAAGTAGGTGGTGTCCGGCTGCAGCGCGTAGGCCGCTGCGCCGGTCCCGAAGAACACCGGCTGGCTTGCCTCCGGGGCCCCGCCCCAGGCCGGCAGGCCGACGGTGATGGTGCCCGCGGCGGCATTCACCGACCTCACGGTGAGGTTGGCCTGTGAGTAGGCACGGTTCTGGGCACTGGCCTGGGTGATGAACGGCGCGGCCGACTGGCTGGGGTCGGTCTGGTATGGGTGGATTGACCAGAAGGCCCGGGCCTCGCCCGAGGAGCCATTGACCGTGGGTGGCATCGTGCTGTTGAAGGGCGGCGGCGTGGCATTGAGCCCGGGCGGCGGCATGAACGTCATCTTGTACGTGTTGCCGCCCAGCAGCTGCGTGGCGCTGGTGCCGTCGGTGTTGTTGATCTGCGCGTACACGGCGTCGAGCGGCACGTTGGCCGAGCCGCCGGCCACAACCACAAGGGCACGGTAGAGATAGCCCTCGACCGAGTTGGGGTACGTGCCGATGTCGTCGTTGAGGTAGTTCCAGAAGTTGGTGGCGGCACTCGTGCCCAGGGTTGACGGCAGCGCGGCCACCTTCGCCTGCCCCTGCGCGTATCCCGCCTGGAGGGCATTCATCTGATCGGTGCCCCAGTTGCGCGGCACGGCGTATCCGCGGGCAGTGAGGCCGAGCGGACGGAACAGCCGCAGCGCGTGGGCCTGCCCGTACGAGGGGTTCTGGAACACCTGCCTGGCACCCGCCTGCGGCACCACCCACGCGGGCAGCACGGCGATCGCCGTGCCACCCAGGCCGGTCGTGCGCGAGGGCAACGGGTTGAGCGCCAGCGAGCGACCGGCCTGTTCGAAGAAGGCCACTGCCTGCGTGGGGGCGTTCTTCCACTTCTGCGCCCGGTTCAACTGCTGCGGGCTGGGAGGTTAGGAGGTGGTCGTGGGGTAGATGGGCGCATTGCCATTGCGCTGGAACTGCCGCAGGGTGTTGAACGCGAACCGCTCGACGGTGCTGGCATTGACCGAGGCGACCGAGGCGGGATCGTTCGCGGGCACGAGTGAATCGGCGCGGATGCGGATGAGCATCCAAGTGTAATTGGTGTCCGTGGCCATCACCCGGTAGGTGAACCCGTTGATGGTGACCCGGCGCTTGTGGGCGTACTGCGACGTGGGGCCCACCATCAGGTATGAGGTCGACACCTTCGACGGCGTGGTGCGCGTACCGATGCTGCCGGTGGAGTTGATGAAGTCGTCCAGCAGGTTCACCACGTAGTAGTTGCTGGCCGATGGCGGCACGGTGAGCACCATCTCCTTGGTGCCCCCGTTCGGCGTGCCGGCCACCGGGCGCCCGCTCAGGTCAATCATCGAGTTGAGGTACAAAACCGACGCGTCACCCGCGTTCGTGGCCAAGTTGTTCCAGGCCGCAGCGGCCGTGCCCTTGCCGCCCAGCATGTTGACCGGCGCCGTCTTCAACGCGCTGTACTTGAGGAACCGGTAGACGAACTCCGGTGCCAGGGCCCACCCATAGGCGTCGGCCGCCAGCGCCTGGATGGCCGCCGGGTCGGTGAGCGGCGACGGCGGGCCCTTGGGTGCGGGGGCGGCGGCCGCCCCGGCGAGCCCCATGGCAGGGACCGCCAGCAGGGCGGCGGCGAGGACGGACGGGAGGGCGCGCAGCGGACGGGGACCGTGTGGTCGCGGGGAACGGTGAGCGCGAGATGCTACACCGGAGCGACCGCCCCGCCGGGCATGGGGGTCCGGTGACGGGGTGGGTTCAACCGGTCGTCGCAGCACCTCACTCAGGAGGTGGTTGGCGATGACCAGCAGGCCGCAGCACCTGCGTGCGATTCGTGCGATACGGGGGAGGTGCGGGGCGGGTCAGCGTCACCCCGCCGGTCGCCACCCCGCCCGTTCGCTGACGCCCACCCCCCCGGCCCGGTGACGACGGAGCTGGCGACCGTCACCCCGCCGGTCTGGTGATGGTCACCGGGTCGGCACCGGCGATGCGCGCGGAGATCGTGATGGTGCCGGTCACGAGCCCGGCGGGCGCGAGGGTGAGGGTGATCGTGCGCCGCCCGGCACCCGCAGCGATAAACACCGACTTGCCCAGCACCCGGCCCGCTGCGCTGCGGGCCACCACCACCACCCGTCCGGCCCGCTGCGTGGTCACCGTGATGCGGTTGGCCCCCGCGCGAAGGGTGGCGGGGGCGGTGATCGCCGTGGGGTCCCTGCCCACCAGACGGGTACTCGCCTGCGCGAAGCCCGCGTCATAGCCCGGCCGGCGCGCCGTGACCGCCACGCCCACCAAGCCGCGGCGCGCGCCGGAGTTCAGGGGCACCTTGATCCACCGGGCGCCCGGCCGGGTGAAACGGGCGACCACCTTGCCGATGACCCGTGAGCGCTTCACGCGGTCCTGGGCGCGGAAGGCGCGGCGCAGCACCACCACCACCCGGGAGGCCTGCGACACCCGCACCCGCACGCGTACCGGCCCCCGGACAGGTGCGGTCTTCCCCACATGCACCCCCACGCCGGCCAGGCGACCCGTCGATGGCTGCGGAGCGCGCTGGCCGGTGTCCGCCCCGGCCACAGGGGCGCCCTCCCCCGGGATCGCCCCCGGCAGGTCGTTGATCACCGGCGCCAGCCCGCCGTCGTCGCCGTCGGGCCGGATGTCCACGCCGGGGGGCCCGGGGGGCACCGGCGGCGAGATCAGGTCAAGGACCCCGGAGCGCTCGTACGCCCCGATGTCGGGGGCGGGGTTGTGGAGGTTGCGGTCGTCGGGCGGACGCATGCCGTCCACCGCGAACTCCCAGGTCGAGAGTGATGCTGGGAACTCCCCCGCTGCGGCCAGCGAGAACGGGTCGGTCGCGGCATTGATGAGGGGGGACCCCGCAGTCGGCATCATTCCTCCGGGCCAGTTCCGGCCCGCCACGCCGCCCTCCACCTGGGGGTCGCCCATCGGGGCACCCGCGACCTCGAACCAATCAAAGCGCCCCCAGGCCTCAAGTAGGGCAAGGGGTCCCGGCACCGGCGTGAACCAGTTGTTGACGATGGACGCCCTGGTCATCCCGCGGCCGGCACCCAGATCGCCAGCCGCCACCAATGAGCACCCGGGGGCCGGGAAGCGCACCAGCGATCCCGCCAGCAGGATGTACGCACGACGACCGGCCGCGGCCGGTCGCGAGAGGGCAATCGCCGGTGCGCAGGACGTCTGCCAGATGCTCGACATCACCACCCGGGGCTCGTTGACCATCTGCACCACGGCTTGGAATCCGGGCTCCTCCGCGACCTCGATGCTCGCGGCATTCCACGACTCGGGCACCGACACCGCTGAGCTGATGATCTGCGGGCGGCCGCCCCAGGCGGCCAGCCCGCCCGCGAGCACCGACACGTACACAAGGGGTGCGGGGTCATCCTCGCGTCCCCCGGCGGTGGCCACCGCGAGGCGTCCACCCGACACGGTCGTGGCCACCACGTAGCCCATGCCCTTCATCACGATCGCAACCGGGTGACCCAGCGCAACGACCACCGACTCCCCGATCTGCGTGCCCGGGCCGCCCGTCAGGCGCAGAGTGGGTGCGTCGGCCGCCAGGCGGACGACCGTCATTCCCTGGACAGAACCGCCGGCCCTCACGTCCAGCCAGGTACCCGACGCCGACCCGCCCAGCACGAATCCGCCGATCATCGCCATCTCGTTGAAGCGCAAGGACCCGCGGTCCGTGAGACGGACCAAGGCCTGCGTGCCACCACGACCCACGAGACTCACTGCCCTGCGGAGCACCAGGGGGTCGCTGACGGCGTGGCGGCCGGGATCGAGGATGATCATATTGCTCCCCCCCACCGGCCCCGCATTCACCAAGGCAACCGCCCGACCGAGTGACCGGCACGCGGTCGCGGCAACGGCCGCATCGGATGTCTCGGCGAGGGCGCAGCGGGCGTCATCACCCGCCGCTGGGTCCACGCGCACGGCCTGGGGCTCCTGAAGTCCGGCCTGCGCGACGGTGGGGAGGAGCAGTGCGGCTGCGGCGATGGCCGCAAGGGTGGTCGGGATGGGGCGGATCATGATGAGGCCTGCCCGGGACGCTACACCGACCGGGGCATGACCCACGCGGGGCGGGTTTCCGCCACCTGCGGGCGGGGAGCGGGTTCCACGCCGGAGAGCACTGCCACTGGATCGCCGTCAGCGTCGAATCGCCCAAACCGCCACCACCGAGAGCAGACGTCGCGCTCATCGGAGCGGGTTACACCCCGGCGAGCACCGCCGCCGGACCGCCGTCATCCCCGGATCGCACGAACAGCCACCACCGGTAGAAGCCATCCCGCTCGTCTGAGGTGATGGCCACCCCCCGCTCCCGGGCGTCGGCCGGAGTCAGGCGGAACACCGCGTCGGTCACCGCCACCGGATCGAGCGACCCCGCCCCGAAGCCCATGAGGGCCGTCCGCACCGCGTCGGGAGCGCTGGCGTTGCCCCCCTCGTACCCCGCGCCGCACGAGGGACACGCGCCGGGCGTGATCTCCTCCACCCCCTCGGCCACGGTAGCGCCGCACAGCGGGCAGTCGAGCCGGGCGCTCACCGCGTCAGCAGCGGGATGAGCAGCGAGGCCAGGGCGATGATGCCCGCCGTGATGGCCATCCACGGCACCCCCCGGTCACGGGTGAGCCGGTGGACCGCCCGGTAGGCCAGCACCGACGCCACGCCCGTCACGACCACGGTGATGGCGGCGATGGCGACCGAGAACCCCCGCGAGATCGCCACGCCCGCCAGCACCGCGCTCAGCAGGGCGCCGAGCGCAACGGAGTCGAGCCCGCCGGCGTCCAGTCGCCGCAGGTTGCTCGCCTCCCACGCCATCCAGAGCCCGCCGAAGATGAACCACACCGCCATGATCAACTCGACGGTGGCCCGGGTGGCGCTATCCGTGCCGTTCCAGTCAATGAACAGCAGGAGCGCGATGACCACCTGCACTCCGGCGGCCACGGCGACCGCCGGCCAGAGGATTCCCATGACCGACCCCTGCGGGGCGGTCATGTCGGCGGGACTGGGCACATGCGCCTCGGGGTCCACCGGGTGGAGGCGCCCGCTGTCGATGAGGCGGTTGCGTACCCAGATCCCGGCGACCAGCGCCACCAGCCCCGCGACGGCCCCGATGAGGAACGAGGTGAGCGCCACACCCGCCGGCGTGCCACCGGCGACGCGCATGACGTTGTAGACGACCACCCAGCCGATTAGGACGGCCGAGAGGGTCCACGACAGCAGGCGACCGGGAGCCAGACGGGCCCGGCCAGACACGGTGGCGTCACTCATGTGCGCTCCGCCTGCCCGCCGTCCACCACCAGACACTGGCCCGTGACGTATTCGGCACTCACGAGGTAGAGCATGGCATCCACCACGTCGCCCGGGGTGCCGATACGGCCGAGAACGGTGGTGGCGGCCAGATTCACCTCGACCTGAGCGCCCGCCCCATCGGGCACCAGCACGGGACCGGGCACGATGGCATTCGCCAGCACATGCGGCGCGTATGCCTGCGCGAGGATGCGCGTGAGCATCACAAGGCCCGCCTTGCTCACCGAGTGCGGGGCCCGGTGGGGCCACGGCCTGAGTCCTGCGACATCGCCGATGCTGATAATGCGCCCGAAGCCCCGCGCGGCCATCGCGGCGCCCAGCGTCTGCGACAGGAACATGGGCGCGGTCAGGTTGACGGCGAGGGCGCGGTCCCACATGGCGCGGTCCACGTCGCCCAGCGGTGCCGACTCCCAGGTGCTGGCCGAGTTGATGAGGATGTCCACGCCGCCGAGGGCCTCCTCGGCCCCGGCTGCCAGCGCCTCAGCGGCGCCCGGTACGGCCAGATCGGCCTGCAGCACCACCGCGCTCACCCCGCGGCCGCGGCACACCGCGGCGAGTGCCTCGGCAGCGTCGCCGGAGTCACGATGGTGGATCGCCACGTCCACCCCGCACGAGGCGAGGGCCGACACCAGCGCAGCCCCCACGCGCCGTGCCCCCCCGGTGACCAGCGCCCGCCTGCCGGCCGGATCAATCATGCGAGGCCCCTGAGGCGCGGGGTCGTGGCCCCGCACGGGGGGGCACCCCCGGGGACCAGCGCCGTCGTGTCGGCCGGGTCGATCATGGGAGGCCCAGCAGGCGCGACATGCCACGCGCCGCCCGACCACGGTGCGAGATGGCAGCCTTCTCGTCGCGGGTCATCTGGGCGAGCGTACGGTCATCCGACAGCGGCCGGAACACCGGGTCGTAGCCGAAGCCATCGGTGCCGACGGCCTCGCGGGTGATCTCCCCCGGCAGTACGCCACCCGCCACCATCACCGCACCGTCCGGCGCGATGCAGTAGAGCACGCACCCGAACGCCGCCCCCCGCTGGTCGCCGTCACCGAGTTCGCGCAGCAGCAGGTCACAGTTGTCGGCGTAGGTGGCGCCGGGGCCGCCGTAGCGCGACGAGTGCACGCCCGGGCGGCCGTCCAGGGCGTGCACGAACAGCCCCGAGTCATCCGCCATCACGTACGCATCAGCGGGGGCGTCGGGACGCAGGGCGTCGGCTTTGATGCGGGCGTTCTGCACCAGCGTGGTGCCGGTCTCATCGGGATCGAAGCCGTCGGGTGCCGCCACGACCGCGGTGCCGTCGAGCAGGGCCATGAGTTCGCGCACCTTGTCGTGGTTGCCGGTGGCCAGCATCACCCGCACCGGCTAGGCCCCGAGGGCCGCGCGCTGCAGAACGGTGATGCCTGCGCAGCCGGCCATCGCCAGGTCGAGAAGACCGTCCACCACCGTGCGCGCCACGGGCGGCCCCTCGGCCGTGGCCTGCACCTCCACCACGAGGCCCGCTCCGGTGGCCACCACGTTCATGTCCACCTCGGCACGGCTGTCCTCGGAGTACGGCAGGTCGAGCAGCGACTCTCCGTCCACCACGCCCACGCTGACGGCGGCGATGCTGTCGCGCAGCGGCAGCGCGGAGATGCGGCCCTGATCCACGAGCGCGGCCAGAGCGATCTCGAGGGCGACATACCCGCCCGTGATGGCGGCGCAGCGGGTGCCGCCATCC
>SXQZ01000061.1 GCA_005792725.1 Actinomycetota bacterium | reverse complement strand
GTACACGGTGAAGAAGTGCTCGATCTCGTTCAGGAGGTTCGGGGGGACATCACCGAGGTCGCGCACCGCCGACCACTGCGGGTCCTTGAGCGGTACGAGGATGACCTTCTCGTCGGGCCCCTTCTCGTCGCTCATGTGGAACACCGCGACCGGTCGCGCCAGGATCCAGCACCCGGGGAAGGTGGGCTCGCCCACCAGCACGAGGGCATCGAGGGGGTCACCGTCCTCGGCGAGGGTGCCCTCGATGTAGCCGTAGTCCGCGGGGTACCGCATCGCCGTGAAGAGCATGCGGTCCAGCATGATGCGGCCGGTTGCCTCGTCGGTCTCGTACTTGTTGCGCGATCCCCCCGGGATCTCGACCTGCACCATCACATCGTCATGGTCCGGCATGGGCGCCACTGTGCCAGCCGTGGGCCCCACGTGCCAGCGGTGCGCGGCCGGGCGGGCCGCGTGTCGTACCCTCCCGTCGATGGCACCGCGCGCCCGACGCCGACGCACCGTGATCGTCGCGCTGGTGGCCGCGATGGCGGGCACCCTCGGCGTGGTGGTGGCCGCCGTGGCCGGTGGGCAGACCACCGGCGCGGAACGGCTGCCTGACCTGCGCCAGGAGCCCCCGTCGCAGGTCGCGGTCCGGCGGGACGCCGGTCGCCCGGTCCTGGTGTTCCGGTCCGCAGTGGGGAACGTGGGCCAAGGCCCCCTGATCGTGAATGGCCGGCGCGACCGGGGCGAGCGGCTGATGCGTGTGACCCAGGAACTGCACCGCCTGGACGGGTCGATCACCCGGGTCCCCATCACTGCCCGCATGAAGTACCAGCCGGGTGGCCACAACCACTGGCACCTGCTGGGGTTCGACCGGTTCGACCTGCGCGACCCCGCCACCGGCGCGCGGGTCGCGCGCTCGAACAAGGTGGGCTTCTGCCTGGGCAGCCGGTTCCGCGTGGACCGGGCGGTGCCCGGCACCCCGGCCCGGCCGGTGTTCAACAGCAACTGCGGTCGCTACCTGCCCGGTCTGATGAGGGTCCGCGTGGGCATCGACGTCGGCTACGCCGATGACTACGCGGCCTTCGTGGAGTTCCAGTACGTCGACCTCAGCGGCGTCGCGCCGGGCCGCTACCTGCTGGCCCACGAGGCCGATCCCGACCACCACCTGCGGGTGGGCGATCGCAGGGATGACACGGCGTATTCACTCATCGACCTCGCGGCGCCCACGCGGCGCGGCGGGCTGCCGCGGGTGGCGGTGGTCGCGACCTCGGTGGGAACGCCTCCCGCAGCGCGCGCTTCGTGAGTGCTTTGTAAGCATTTGGTCCCCGGGGGTAAAGGGGGTGCGGCCCCCCCGCCCGGGTGATCGGGCGTGCGGGACGATGCCGCGTGTGAGGACCTCCCGCACGATTCCCGTCGCCGCCGCCGTGCTGGCCCTGGCGGCCCCGCTGGCCCCGGTGGCGAGCGCGGGCACCGCGGGGGCCTCGTGCGCTGCGGGGGCGGTCACGTTCGGGCCGGCCACCGATGCCGCCGCCTTCGCATGGACGCTTGGCACGACCCTCCTGCAGAACGGCACCGCCCGCGTTCAGGTGCAGCCCGACGCGGGGGGCACGTTCACCACTCTGGTGACCGCCACGGTGCGCACCGCGGGCGCACGCACCACCGCGGGCAGCATCGCGACCCCCGTCGTCCTCTCGGCCGGCTCATGGAACTGGCGTGTCCAGGTGACCGAGTGGGATGGCACGACCTTCCTGTGCAGCGGCTCCGCCATCAGTGTCACCCGCCTCCCCGCGCCGGCGATCGTGCTCACGGGTATTGGCGTGACCCCGGACGGCTGGCGCCTGCTCGCGGGCGGGCAGAGCGCCCTGGTGTACCCGGGGGCGGGCGACGGGTTGCCCGGCAGCACCTCCCAGGTGCGGGTCAAGTACGCGACCGGCACGTGGAGCGCCTGGCAGGCGGCGCCGATGGAACTGCCGACCAGCGACATCATCGCCATCCGGGCCTACCGGCGTACGTCGGATGCCATGAGCGGCACCATGACGACGACGGCCATCCAGAAGGACATCGTGGCGCCCGCCGCACCGGAGCCCGTCACCGACGAGATCGAGGTCGGCCCCGAGGACGTGGACATTGCGTTCGTCCCCTCGGTGGATGCGCAGTCGGGCATCGGCAGCCACCAGTCGCGCCTGGTGGAGGACGATGGCCCGACGGGCGACTGGCAGTACCTCTCCGGCACCACGGTACGGGTCGGGTACGGCACGGCCGGGGGCACCCTGATGCTGCGCGCGTGCGACCGGGTGGGCAACTGCTCGGCGCCATCCGAGGTCACGCTGCTGCCGATGCACCTTCCGGAGCCGACGCCGGACACCGACGACGCGCCGCCCCCGCCCACCTCCGGCAGCCGGCGCGGCAGCGGCACCTCGAACCGGTCATCGGTTCCCCCGCGCATCGGCGCGTTGGTGCCGGGGTCGCCGCGCGGTGGCGCCGGACGCGTGAGTGTGGACCTGAGCCGTCCGGCGGAGGTCACGTTCTCATTCGCCGGGGCGCCGATCGCCACGGCATGGCTCGGCGCCGGGCGCACGGTCGTGCGCCTGCCCGCCCAGGCATCGGCGCGGCGCGGACGGCTCACCGCGCTGCCGGTGGCGGGCCCGGTATCCGGTGAGCCGGTCACGGCCACGGTCTCGCTGCCCGGTGGTCAGCGCAAGCGTGAGTCCGCGCGCATCACCACGCGGTTGCGCGGCGATGCGCGGTCCATCCTCTACGACATGGATGCGGCGGTCCGCGAGATCGTGGACCCCCAGGACGGCGGCACGGGGATGGGGATCGCGCGCGGCGCCCTGCGCCAGGAGCCGTCAACCAGCGGGCTGTTCTCCGCGGATGACGAGGCGTCGCTGGTGGGCAAGGTGACCGAGGAGGACCTCCGCGGCCTGATGGCCGACGAGATCGCCGACGTCCTGGTGGCGGCGATTGATGAGGCGCCGGGACACATCGTCGGGTTCGACGAGCTCACGGCGTACGAGGCCGACCCCCGGTCGCCCGTCGTGAAGGGCGGGCGCATCCCGCCCGCGGACCCCTCATCGCCCGGCGCGCAGTTCGCGCAGGCGCTCATCGCGCTGGACACCCCGTCGCCCCATGGGGGCACGTGGGCCAGTCGGGTGCATGTGTACGTGGCGCCGGCGGTGACGTCCGCGATGGCCGCGGGTCGCGGCCCCGATCGCAACCTCGGGCGCGACGGCAAGGCCCACTTCCGCACCTATCGGACCGTGATGACCGGGCTCGCCCGCGCCGGCGCCGTCTGGATCGAGGCCTACCACGGGCGCACCAGCCCGCTCACGCCGTTCACGGCGGCCGAGTGGCGCACGGCCCCCGCCGCGGTCACCGCGGAGTACCGGCGCGCGGGAGGAGACCCCACGCGGCTGCACCTGCTCATGACGGGCACCGATGCGTACCCGGTGGGCAGCCTGCCCCCGGGCTGCACCACACCCCAGCGCTGTCAGTGGGTGCTGGCGGAGGCCACGGCCGCCGGCCGCGCGATGGTCGCGAACGGCGTGGGTGCATACCGCCTGGGTGCGCAGGCCCGCCCCTGGCTCGCGGAGTGGCAGGCGCGCGCGGCGTAGATGCGGGGGAGTGCGCGACCGGTGTAGGCAACCCGGTCCGCGGAGGGGCAGGTGCGCGCGGCATGGGAGCGGGGTGCGCGCGACCGGATCGGGCCTCACCGCTGAGGATCCCGGCCGCGGAACGCCTGCGTGCGGCGTGGGCGCCGTCCCCCGGGGTGACCCGTCGCGCTCCCGTCCCGCGGTGGGGCGGGAGCGCGTGACGTAGGCTCGGGGGGTGCTCGATCGAATCGCGCGCCTGTCGGCGGCCCATCCCGTCCGCGTGATCATCATCGCCCTCGCGATGGCCGCGGCCGCACTCGGGGTGGGCATGAACCTTATCGGCGGGCTGTCGGCCAGCGGCTTCAGCGACCCGGCGTCGAATGCCGTGCGGGCCCACGAGGAGATCATCGCGGCCACGGGCACCGCCGCGGTACCGTCGGTCGTCGCCCTGGTGGACCCCGGGGCCCCGATCACCTCACCGGTGGGCCGTGATGCGGTGGCGCATGTGGTGCGCGTGATGGATGCCGACCCCGACGTGGGCCGCGTGGTCGGCCCCTCGCCGTCCACGCCGCAACTGACGTCGCGCAGCGGCGGCACGGCGGGCGTCATCGCGTACTTCGGCGACATCGGCGACGATCAGGCGCAGGTGGCCGCGGCGCGGCTGGATGACCGCCTGAGTGCGATCCCCGGGGTCACGGTGGGCGGGCCGTGGACGGCCGCCGCCGAGACGAACAGCATCGTGGGCGAGGACCTCATCCGCGCGGAGCTCATCGCCTTCCCGTTGCTGTTCCTCGTGTCGTTCTGGGTATTCCGCGGGCTCGTGGCGGCCCTGCTTCCGCCACTCATGGGTGCCCTGGTGATCTTCGGGGGCTTCTTCTTCCTCGGTCTCGGGAACGAGGCGTTCGGGCTCTCGGTATACGCCCTGAACCTGGCGACGGGCCTCGGGCTGGGCTTGGCCATTGACTACGGCCTGCTCATGGTGTCGCGCTACCGGGAGGAGATCGCGCGGCATGGTCCCGGCGCCGAGGCGCTTACGGTGACCCTGCGTACGGCGGGGAAGAGCGTCGTCTTCAGTGCGATCACCGTGGCGGCGGCCCTGGCGGCTCTCATGATCTTCCCGCAGGGCTTCCTCTTCTCGATGGGCTTCGCCGGCCTGATCGTGGCGCTCGTCGCCGCGGTGGTGGCGGTGGGCGTGCTGCCAGCCGTGCTCGCGCTGCTCGGGAACCGGATCAACGCGCTCGCGCCGCGGCGGTGGCGCGCGGGCAGCGAGACCGCGGACCGCGTCGCCGGGGCGGGCGGCTGGTACCGGCTGTCGCACTACGTCATGCGCCGTCCCGCGGTGGTGGCGATCCTGAGCGGGGCCTTGATGATCCTTCTCGCCCTGCCCGCGTTCGGGGTCCGCTTCACCACCACCGACTCGGGGGTCTTGCCGCAGGGGGCGAGCGCCCGCCAGGTGGACGAGGTGCTGGCCCGTGACTTCCCCGGCGGCACGTCCACGCCCATCTTCGTCGTCGCCCACGCGCCCGCCACGCCGCAGGCGTCGGAGCGCCTGCAGGCGGTCTCCCGGGAGATCGCGGCGATGCCGGCGACCGCGACCGTGCAGCCCCCCCGGTTCGTCGGCCACGGGACGTGGCAGATCGACGCCACCTCGCGGTACCGCGCCCTTGACGAGCGCAGCATCGCGCTCGTGCAATCGATCCAGGCGCTCGAGACGCCGTATCCGGCGAAGACGGGGGGTGTGACGGCCCACTTCGTGGACGAGCGCAGCAGCCTTGCCACCTACCTGCCGTGGGCGGGGCTGATCATCGTCGCCGTGACGATCGTGGCGCTGTTCCTGATGACGGGATCGGTGCTGCTGCCGGTCAAGGCCGTGGTGATGAACGTGCTCACGCTCGGCGCCACTCTGGGCCTTCTGGTGCTCATCTTCCAGGACGGCAGGCTCGAGGGCTTCCTGCAGTACGACAGTCAGGGGGCGGTTGACCTCACGCAGCCGATCCTCATCGGCGCCCTGGCCTTCGGCCTGTCCACCGACTACGGGGTGTTCCTGCTCTCGCGGATCAAGGAGATACGCGACGCCGGTGGGGGCGAGCGGGAGTCGGTGGCCCTCGGGCTGGAGCGCACCGGGCGGGTGGTGACCGCAGCGGCCCTGCTCTTCTGCATCGCGATGGGTGCCTTCGCGACCTCGCGCATCGTCATCATCAAGGAGCTCGGACTCGGCACCGCGTTGGCCGTGGCCCTCGATGCCACCATCGTGCGCGCCCTGCTGGTTCCGTCCCTGATGTCCCTGCTCGGCCGGTGGAACTGGTGGGCTCCCGGCCCCCTCCGGCGGCTGCATGCACGGATCGGGGTGAGAGAGGCGGCCTGAGGCGCTATTGTCCCGCGTCGGTCCGGACCAGTCCTCGGAGGATGCACCCGATGTCGCAGCATGTTCCCCTCATCGTCAGCACGCGCGAGGCGCGTGGCAGTTCCGCCACCAAGCGCCTGCGCAAGGCGGGTCGTGTACCGGGCGTCCTGTATCGCCCCGGGACCGACTCGCTGGCCTTTGACGCCGATGAGTACGAGGTGCGCCGCCTCATCCGCCGGGGCGGAATCCGCTCGGCGGTGATCGACCTCACGGTTGATGCCGGTTCCCCGCGCACCGTGCTGTTCAAGCAGTGGGACAGCGATCCCGTGCGCGACCAGATCATGCACCTCGACCTCCAGGAGGTGGATCTGGCCGTGGAGGTCGAGGCCGACGTGCCGGTCACCCTTGAGGGCACCCCGAAGGGCGTGCGCGAGGGCGGAATCCTCGACCAGACGGCGCTGACGGTGCGCGTGCGCGCCCTGCCGGACGCCCTGCCGCGCTCGATCGAGTTCGACGTGTCGGACGTGGACCTCGGGGCGTCGGTGCACGCCGGTGACCTGGTGATGCCCTCGGGCGTCACGATGGTCACCGAGGTTGAGCACGGGATCGCGTCGGTGATGATCACCCGGGCCGGCCTGGCGGCCGACGCATCCGGTGAGGGAGGCGAGGAGGGCGCCGCCGGCGACGGCGAGGGCTCGGCCGCGGAGCACGAGGGGGCGTAGCGGCGCGTGGCGGATGCGGCCGCCGAGGAGCCGCCGGTCCGCCTGGTGGTCGGCCTGGGGAACCCGGGTCCACGGTATGTGCGTACCCGCCACAACGCCGGCCAGCGGGTGGTCGAGCACCTCGCCGCCCGCCTCGGCGCACCCCGGTTCGCCCGACGGCATGCCGGCGTGTTTTCCGAGGCCAGCGGTCCCCACGGTCCGCTGGCCCTGCTCATCCCGACCACCTACATGAACGAGTCGGGCTCATCCGTGGGCCCCGCCGCGGGAACCCTGTACGCCGCGCCACCGCAGGTGCTGGTGGTGCACGATGACATCGACCTGTCCTTCGGAGAGGTGCGCGGCAAGCGGGGCGGCGGCCACGGGGGCCACAACGGCCTGCGGTCCCTCGGCACGGCCCTGGGTGGTGCCGGCTTCCTCCGGGTGCGTATCGGTGTGGGCCGCCCGCCGCCGGGCTTCCGGGGCGACGAGGCCGACTGGGTGCTGCGCGCCTTCGACGAGCCACCCGACGAGGTGGATGCCCTGCTGGCGAGCGGCGTCGCGATGACCGAGGCGGTGATCCGGGACGGAATGGACGACGCCGTCGCCCGATTCCACGCGCGCCCGGCTGGCCAGCGCGCGCGCGCCCGTGCCGCCCGCCGCGAGGATGCCGCCACGCCTGAGGAGGCCCCCCCGGAGGAGGACGGCACCCCGGGCCCGGGGACCCCGCCCGGAGGAGGCGGGGAGGCGTGAGCGCACATCCGCTCGACCGGCTGCTGCTCGCGTCGCCCGCCGTTTCGGAGGCTGCGGAGCGCCTGCTCGCCGGCCAGACGGCAGGGGCGCTGCACATCGGTCGCCCGGCGTGGCCCTTGGTGCTGGCGGCGATCGCACGCCGGGCGGGCCGACCGCTGCTGCTGGTGCCGGGGCGTGACGAGGAGGCCCGTGACCTCGCCACCGATCTCGGGGCCCTGCTGGGTGGTGACCGCGTGGCGCTGTGGCCG
>SXQZ01000060.1 GCA_005792725.1 Actinomycetota bacterium | reverse complement strand
CTGCGCCCCGCGCCCCCGTCCGGGCCCCCCGGAGGTGCGGCCGGGGGCGGGCCCCACCTACCTGCGGCAGCGGGCCCGCGTGCCCGTGGGCACGATGGTGACGCCCTGCATCACGAACCACTGGACGCGCAAGTAGCCGTACGTCGCGATCGGCAACCCGGCCGATCGGCAACGGAGGTCAACCACCAGCCGCATGCGCCCACCGCTCATGCGGGCCGAGGTCACGCGGACCTCTTTCGGGATCTGCAGGCGCAGCTCGCCGCTCGCGAGGCGCGACACCACCGCGACCCCCGTGCTGCCCACGGTCCCCCCCGTTGAGAAGAGGCTGAGCACGCTCATCTCCGGCTGGCCGGCGAACCGGCCCCAGCGGGGCTCCAGGCCGAGGGCCTTCGCACAGGCCGCGCCGGTGTCCGGGCCGCAGATCCGGGTGACCCATTCGGACGCCCGGTCGAGCGTGCCCGGCCCGGTGCGCAGCAGATCGGCGATGTCGCCGGCGCCCGGCAGCGGGCCTGCGGAGGGGGACGCTGAGGCGATTGCCGAGGCGGCGATGACGCAGACGGCGGCCATGCGCGTGATGTTCATGCCGGGTAGTCAACCCCTGCCGCGGGACGGCTTACCGACCTGCCCGATGGGGGGCGTCCAGCGGCGGTGTAAGGCGGCGCGCAGGCAGTTCTCCGGGAGTTGCGCCCTCGACATCACCCGGGTGCGGTAGGGCGCCGGACCCGCAGCGACGCCATCGGTCGGCACCGTGTCGCACTGTGTGCCGGGGGCGGAGTCCACGGTCACGTCCTCCCCGCGCGGGCGGCGTCGGTGTCAATCACGCCACGACCTCGGGGCCCAATACAACGTCCTCCCCCCGCGGGCGGCGTCGGTGCCACCTTAGCCGGAGCGCCCTCGACACCAAGCAACGTCCTCCTCGCGCGGGCGGCGTCGGTCGCCAACGGGTCGCACGGCGCGCCCACGACATCATCACGGTGGGGCAGGGCACCGGGCCCCGGGGTGGCGCCCCCATCCCTACCGGTCGCACACCTGCATCAGGGCGACGACCCTCATCAGCCGGGGCCAGTCCCCGCCGACCCTGCGGTAGAGCCAGTGCAGATGCCGCAGTTCCCCGGCCTCCTCGTCATCCCATTCGTCGTCCCAGCCCTGGGCCGCGAGGGGCAGGCTCACCGCCTGCGGGACCGCGATGCCGCCGAGGTCGTGGCCGTTGCCGATGCCGGCGAGCAGCATGCGCACCCAGTCGGGGTCGGCCACCAGGGTCACCCGGTCACCCCCGTCGCGGTCTGCGCCGTAGAGCAGCCCCAGGGCCCCGTGCTCATCCCCGGGGAACAGCCCTCCGTGCATCACCTCGATGTGCCGCATACGGGGGTAGGTCGTCCACCGGGACGCTCGCCCTTATGCGCCGCCGCAGGCCCGGGCCGTATGCTGGGCATACCCCGCTCCACGATCCGTCGCCGGGGGCCCGCTCTGCAAGCGCATTCCGCAATCCGCCGTGTCGCGCCCGCGGCCGCCGCCGCCGCGGCGGCGTGCGTGATCGCCGCCGGGTGCGGGGGTGATCCCCCGACGGTCACGGTGACCGAGCGCACCGGCGGAAGCGCGGCGGCCGAGGCCATCGCCCGGGCGCGTCAGGGGGTGGTGCGCATTGACATCACCACGTGCACCGGGGAGGGCAACGGCAGCGGGTTCGTCATCGCCCCCGGCCTCGTGGCCACGGCGGCGCACGTGGTGGCTGGTGCGAGCACGATCACGCTGGGGCCCGAGGCGGGCTCGGAAGTGCCGGCGACCGTTGTGGGCAGTGACTCAGGCGAGGACCTCGCGCTGCTGCGTGCACAGGGCACGTTCAGCGCCACGGTGCTCCGGTTCCACACCGGGGGCGACGTGCCCATCGGCAACGACGTCATCGTGCTCGGCTACCCGTTGGGGCTTGACTTCACCGCCACCCGCGGGGCCATTACCGGCCGCGGGCGCGACCTCAACATCGAGGGCACCGCCTACACCGGACTGTTCCAGACCGACGCCGCCGTGAACCCGGGCAACTCCGGTGGGGCCATCGTCAACGGGAGCGGCGATGTGGTGGGCGTGGTGGTGGCGGGCGGCGAGGGGTATGAGGGCATCGGCTTCGGGGTGCCGGTGTCCCGGGCCCGGGGGGTGCTCGAGGCCTGGGCGCAGTCGCCCGTGCCCCGGGCGCTCGCCACCTGTGACCCGGCGCCCGCGGCGGTCGCCCCGGGGAGCGACGACGCCCCGGGCACCGCGCCGGCCGGCGACTACTCGGGCACCGCCGCCTTCTCCTCGCCCACGGGCAACATTGACTGCGAGGAGTTCGACGACGGCCTGTACTGCTCCACGGCCAACGACGGCTATGCGGTGCTGCTGCCGCCATACGGCGAGCCCGAGGCCGACTACGGCGCCGAGACGGCCGCCGACGGCCCGGTGGTGCCCTACGGCGGCACGTGGACCTCCCCATCCGGCGACTTCACGTGTGAGTCGGCGAGTGACGGCATCACGTGCGAGAACCAGTCGGGGAACGGGTTCTACCTCAGTCGCGACAAGTACGACGGGTTCTGAGGGGCGGCGCCGGTGAGGGGCTACGTCGCCAATACCGATTACGAGTGGTTCACCTTCCTGCGCGAGCGGGCGCCGTGGGAGGAGGTGAACTTCTGGCAGCCATCGGGCGGCACCGCGTTCCGGGTGATCCCGCCGGGGTCACCGGTCATCTTCCGGCTCAAGGCGCCGCACAACCGCATCGCCGGGTTCGGGTGGTTCGTGCGCCATGTCGTCAGTGAGGACTGGGCGGCGTGGGACGCCTTCGGGCAGGCGAACGGAGCGCCGGACTTCCCGGCAATGCGCGAGCGCATCGCGCGATACCGCCGCGGCGGTGTGACCGGCCCAGCGCGGATCGGCTGCCTGATGCTGGGCGACCCGGTCTTCTTCCCGCCCGCCGCCGCCATTGCCGACCCGCTCGACTGGAAGCCCAACATCGTCCGGGGCAAGGGCTATGACCTCACCACGGGGGAGGGCGCCCGCATCTGGGCGGAGTGCCGGGAGCGCGCGGGGCTGATGGGCGCCATCCCCCCCGGGGACGAGGCCCCGGGGCGCTTCGGCACGCCCCTGACGGTCACACCCCGGCTCGGCCAGGGCAGCTTCCGCATGGCGGTGACCGAGGCGTACGCCGGCGCCTGCGCGGTCACCGGCGAGCACTCGCTGCCGGTGCTTGACGCGGCGCACATCCGGCCCTACGGTGACGGCGGCGAGCACCGCACCCCGAACGGGCTGCTGCTGCGGACGGACCTCCACCGCCTGTTCGACCGTGGCTACGTGACGGTGACCCCGGGCCACATGCTGCGCGTGAGCCGCGCCCTGCGCGACGACTACGCGAACGGCGCCTCCTATTACCCGTTCGACGGTCGTCCAATCCACCTGCCGGGCGACCCCGCCGACCGGCCGGACCCGGCACTGCTCGAGTGGCACGGGGATGAGGTGTTCCGGGGGTGACCACCTGGGCGGCGGGGGGCACACCGTCGGTCAGGTCTTGACCAGCGCCCGCAGGGACGTGTCCCGTGGATGACCACCTGGGCGCCGGGGGGCACGGTGAGGGCGTGCCCGATGAGTGGGCACCGATCGTGGCGGCCGTGATCAGAGGGGCAGCACCAATCCCGGAGGGGGGACGGATGGCCGATGAGTGGGCACCTATCGCGGAGGCTGTGATCAGGGGAGATGAGGGGCCGCCGCATCAGCGGGCGGATCTCGAGCAGGCACTCGTCGATGACCTGCTCGACCTCTACCACCGCACCTGCCGCGAGGTCACCTACGTGCGACCGAGCGGCAAGGTCGGTGCGTACTGGCCGAGGAGGTTCCTCCGCATGATCAAGCGTTGGCACCTTGACTTCGACCCCAGCCGCATTGTGGAGGCGACCGCGAGGATGGTTACCAAGCCCACGACCATCGGCTTCGGCATCATCGAGGACGCCAATCGCCTCGACCTCTCGGTGGAGGTGCTCGTCGTCGATGCCGACAAGCCATACCACCATCTCTTCTCGCCGACGGCGGTGCAGGCGGCGCACGCGCGACTTGAGGGATACCTGCTCCGGCGCTCCCCGGCGGCGGCGGACGCCGGGCAGTAAGGCGGAGCCCCCGGGTCAGTGACCCGGGGGCATGCGGGGAATCGGGATAGTGCTCGGCGGCATCCTCGTGATCGCCGCCCTCTTCGCCGGCTGGTGGGCGATTGATCGCGCGCAGGAGCACCTGCCGTCATCGCTCAACGCCGTGATCGATTCGCTGCAGGACAGTTCCAGCCCGGGGGGCCGCTACGTGATGGACGACGCGGACGGCGGCCGGGATGCCGATCCGCTTCGGGGCTGCCCGGAGTTCGCCGACGACGTGCAGGTAGTCCGGCAGGTGCTCATGTCCGCCGCCCCCGACGTGCAGGCCCGTGCCTCCGTCAACTACGCCGTGGTGGATCGCGAGGCAACGCGGATCGCGGACGGGGGCGCGGCGGTGCCGCTGGAGGAGAGCGGGGTCGCCGCGGCGCTCACCGACCAGGTCGTGGTGCAGCGGGCGATCGCCGCCGGCCTCAGGCAGGCGGCCTTCCAGACGCCGGAGGCATCGGCGCTCGCCGTCGGCCTCGCCGTGGCCACCGACCGGGTGGCCACGGCCAACGAACGGCTGGGCGCCCACGCGGAGGGCACGCCTGCACAGTGGTGGGAGTGGGCGGAGGCCATCGCCGGGCCGACACAGCAGGTACAGGTTGCCGCCGCGGGGCTCACGAGGTGCCCGGCGTGAAATCGCTACGCTGATTCACGCATGCGAGGGAACCCGGCGACATGACCGACCCGTCCCCCGACCCCGCACGCCTTGACACCGCCGGCATTCAGAAGCGCCTGAGCGCGTTCCGTGACGAGCGTGACTGGGCGCGGTTCCATGACCCGCGCAGCCTGACTCTCGCGCTCGCGGCCGAGGTGGGTGAGCTGGCCGAGGCCCTGGCCTGGACCGGCGATGGGGACGCCGCGATCCCCCGCGACGCGGCCGCGGATGAGCTCGCCGACATCGCCACCTACCTCCTGCACCTGGCGAACGCCCTCGATGTGGATCTGGGTGCCGAGGTCGAGCGCAAACTGGTGACGACGCGGGAGCGCTTCGCGGGCCTCCTCCCGGGCACGCCCTCGCGCGCCCACGGCGGCGCCGCGTGAGGCTCTACTCCTCTACCTGCGCCGAGTTCTACGACCAGGTTGACCTCGACCGGATCTCCGACGTCATCGCGGCCGCCTACCGGCGCGAACTGGGGCGCACGCCGCCGGAGGGTGAGCGGCAGTCGTGGCGCAACTCGCTCCTGTCGCTGAGCGGGGTCTGCCGCAAGGCGGGCCTCGACGACCAGGGCATCATCGTCGAGTACCAGTTGCCCCAGAGTTCGAAGCGACTCGACGTGCTCATCACGGGTGCCGACGGCACAGGCTCCGACCGTGCGGAGATCATCGAGCTGAAGCAGTGGCAGGCATGCGAGCCCGCCGACGGTGAGCACGTGGTCACCTGGGTCGCGGGCCG
This sequence comes from Actinomycetota bacterium, assembly GCA_005792725.1. GTDB lineage: Bacteria > Actinomycetota > Thermoleophilia > Miltoncostaeales > Miltoncostaeaceae > SYFI01. The sequence continues at coordinate 1,637 of SXQZ01000060.1, read as the reverse complement.
CCACCGCGACGTGCTGCACCCCTCCGTGCAGGTGGGTCAGTACCACGCGTACCTCAGCGACGGACAGAGCGCATTCCACGAGGGGGACGACCCCGTGCAACTCGGTGCCTGCGCCTTCCTGCACAACTACGCGGTCGCGGCGGGCGACCCCCTGCTCGACGCGAAGTTCGCCGCCGACCTCGCGGCGTTCCCGATCTACACCCAGCAGCGGCGCAGGGACCTTATCGACCGCCTGGGCGACCGGGTGGGCGCCGGCCCCGGCGACGACGTGCTGGGCCGCGTGCTCGGGAGCACCCCGCGGCCGAGCAAGCGCCTCCTGGCCATGGTCGCGCGGCTACTCGAGGGGCACGAGGAGTACACCCTCCTCGACGAGCAACTGGTTGCGTTCGGCCGCGTGCTCACCGCGGCCGACCCGACGCGAACGACCGCCGCCGCGGTGCTCATCCACGGAGGCCCGGGCACCGGCAAGTCGGTGATCGCCCTCAACCTGCTCGCCGCCCTCTCGCGCCGGGGGCTCAACGCGCAGTACGCCACCGGGTCGCGCGCATTCACCGAGAATCTGCGCAAGTTCGCGGGACGCTCGGCTGCTCAGCAGTTCCGGTACTTCCACCAGTACGCGACGTACGAGCCCGGGGGCGTGGACGTGCTCATCTGCGACGAGGCGCACCGCATCCGCGAGACCAGCGTCAGCCGGTACACCCCGAAGACCGAGCGGTCCGGCAAGGCGCAGGTGGAGGAACTCATTGACGCCGCACGCACGACGGTGTTCCTCATTGATGACCTGTAGGTGGTGCGCCCCAGGGAGGTGGGGTCGTCCGACCTCATCCGCGAGGCGTGCGCCGAACGCGGGCGGGAGGTGTTCGAGTACCACCTTGCCGCCCAGTTCCGGTGCGCGGGATCGGAGGGGTTCATTGCCTGGGTCACCGACGTGCTCGGCATCGAGCCGACGGCGCACCCGTTCTGGGAGGGCGACCCCGGCTTTGACTTCCGCATCGTCGACTCGCCCGGCGAACTCGAGCAGGCGGTGGTGGGCCGTGCCTCGGAGGGGGAGTCGGCGCGACTCGTGGCGGGCTACTGCTGGGAGTGGTCCGACCCGCGTGGCGACGGCACGCTCGCGCCCGACGTGGTGATCGGCGATTGGGCCCGCCCCTGGAATGCCAAGAGCGGCGCCGGCCGGCTCGCCCCCGGCGTGCCCCGCGAGCACCTGTGGGCCACCGACCCGGGCGGTATCCATCAGGTGGGCTGCATCTACACCGCCCAGGGATTCGAGTTCGACTACGTGGGCGTGATCGTGGGCCCCGACCTCGTCCACCGCGCGGGGCAGGGCTGGGTCGGGGTGCCCGAGGCCTCCCACGACCGGCCCGTGCGCATGGCGGGCGAGCGGTTCGCCGACCTTGCGAAGAACGCCTATCGCGTGCTGCTGACCCGGGGCATCAAGGGGTGCGCGGTCTACTTCACCGACCCCGAGACACGGGCCTACTGCCGGTCGCGGATGCGGGCACCCTCAGCCTGATCCCCGTGGGGGCAACCGCAGGAAACGCGCCGGCCCGTGCCCCCGGGTCAGCCCCCGTGGCGCCTCCCCCGGGAGATCTCACCACCCGGGACCCCGGGTCCAGGCGCGTGCGTCGGCGCCGCCT
>SXQZ01000059.1 GCA_005792725.1 Actinomycetota bacterium | reverse complement strand
GTGCAGTTCCATCCCGAGTCGATCCTGTCGGCGGCGGGGCACGACCTGCTCGGGAACTTTCTGGGGATGTCCGCATGACCCCGCAGCCGGTGATCACCGGCTGCCTCGAGGTCCTGGTGGCCGGGGGTGACCTCTCGCGCGAGCAGGTGCAGGACGCCCTCGGGGTGATCATGGATGGCGAGGCCTCGGAGGTGCAGATCGCCGCCTTCCTCACCGCGCTGCGGGGAAAGGGCGCGACTGCCACTGAACTGGCCGGCATTGCGCAGGCCGTGCGCGACCGCGCGGAGCGCGTACGGGTGAACGACTCCCACGCGCTCGTGGATACCTGCGGCACCGGAGGGGGACCGGCGACCATCAACATCTCCACCGGCGCGGCGTTCATCGCCGCGGGGGCGGGGGCCAAGGTGGCGAAGCACGGAAACCGGGCCGTCACCTCGGGATGCGGGAGTGCCGACGTCCTCGAGGCGCTGGGCGCCCGCATCGACCTGCCCCCGCCGGCCGTCGGGCGGTGCGTTGACGAGGTGGGGGTGGGGTTCATGTTCGCGCCATCGCACCACCCGGCATTCCGCCATGTGGTCAATGTGCGCCGCGAACTGGGCATCCGCACGGCGTTCAACGTCATCGGCCCCCTCGCCAATCCGGCCGGGGCACGGCACCAGGTGATCGGCGTGTTCGACCGCCGCGATCTTGACCGCGTGGCCGGGGCCCTCTCTCACCTGGGCTCGCACCGCGCGCTCGTGGTGGCGGGCCGGGACGGCATGGATGAGCTGACCACCGCCGACATCACCGACGCCGTGCTGTGGGACCAGGGGCGCTTTACGACGCTGGAGGTGGATCCCGCGGCGCTGGGCCTGGCGCGGCCCGCGGACGGTGCCCTGGCGGGAGGGGGGCCTGAGCACAACGCGGCGGCCCTGCGCGCGGCCATCGGCGGGGAGGCCGGGCCCGTACGCGATGTCCTGGTGCTGAACGCCGGCGCCGCCGTGTGGATGACCGGGCTTGCGGGCTCCCTGGAGGAGGGCATGGCGATGGCCGAGACGGCGACCACCTCGGGTGCGGCGCTCGCCCGGCTCGAGGCGTTCACGGCGCTGACCACTTCCCTCGCGCCGGCGGGGGCGGTGGGGTGATGCCGACGTTCCTCGACGAGGTGGTGCAGCGCACCCGGGCCGATGTGGAGGCCCGGCGGCGTGCGGTGCCGCTCGAGGTGCTGCAGGAGCGCCTCGCCCCGGCCCCGCGCGGACGGCCGTTCTCGGAGGCGCTCATCCAGGAGGGCATCTCCCTGATCGCCGAGATGAAGCGCGCGAGCCCGTCACAGGGGCCCATCCGGCCCGACGCCACCGTCACCGCGATCGTGCGCGCCTACGAGGCCGCGGGGGCATCGGCCTGCTCGGTGCTCACCGAGCCGCACTGGTTCGGGGGCTCCCTCGATGACCTGGCGGAGGCACGGGCCGCATGCGACCTGCCGCTGCTGCGCAAGGATTTCATCGTGGACCCGTACCAGCTGGCCGAGGCCCGGCTGGCCGGGGCCAACGCCGTCCTGCTCATCGTGGCGGCCCTCGACCCCGGGGAGCTCGCGTCGCTGTATGACCAGGCCTCCGAGATCGGGCTCGACTGCCTGATAGAGGTTCACGACGACGACGAGATGGAGATCGCCGTCGAATGCGGCGTGGAGATCATCGGCGTGAACAACCGCAACCTGCACACCCTGGAGGTGGACCCCGAGACGGCGCTCCGGCTGCTGGTGGACGCCCCGGCGGGAACGATCGTGGTCGCGGAGTCGGGAATCACCTCGAACGAGGATGTGCAGCGGCTGGAGGACGCCGGGGTGGACGCCATCCTCGTGGGGGAGGCCCTGATGCGGGCCGATGACCCCGCCGCCGCCGTGCATGCCCTTCTGGGTACGAGGCCGACCGGGTGATACGCCGGGTCGGCATCACCGTGTCGGCCGCCCTCATCGCCAGCGCCTCCGGCGCCGTTGCCGTCGCACCGGGCACGGCGGAGGTGCGTGACGAGGCCGGGGCCGTCGTGGCCGCGTTCACCGGGCTGGACGCCGTGCAGGACGCCGTGTCGTCCGTGGTCACCGGGCGCGCCCCCGAGGCCCGCCCGTGGACGATCCTCGTGGGCACGGGCACCTACGGCGACTTCGCCGTGGCGACCCCGAACCTTGCGGTGGCGGCCGATGCCGGCGCCGCGGTGGTGATCAGCGGGGTCGGCATCCGGGATGACACCGGCGGGGGCTGCGTGGCCATCACCCGCGGCAACGTCGGCGTCGCCGGCCTGACGTGCTCGGCGCCGTCGCGTACCGGGGTGAGTGTGACGCTGAGGAACTCCGAGGGTGGCGTGTCGCTGGGCTCGCTCACCATTGACCGTGCGGGCGAGCACGGCATCGCGGTCACCGGCGGACGCGGGGTCGTGATCACCGCCCCCACCATCACGGACCCGGCCCGCGACGGCATCCACCTCGCGTTGCTCACGGCCCGCACCGCCTCGCCCATCACCGGCGGCGCGATCACGCGGGCGGGCCGCGACGGCCTGCGGCTCGCCGACGACGTCCGGGGGGTGAGCGTCACCGGCCTCTCGATCATCCGGGCCGCCCGATACGGGATCGCCAGCGAGGATGCGGGGAACAGCGACGCGTCGTTCTCCGGGGTGACCGTCACCGGCAGCGGGCGCGATGGCGTGCTGCTGGGGGGCGGCACGCTGCGCGCCACGGTGGTGTCCTCCACCATCACGGGGAGCACCGGGGCCGGGGTGCGGCTGGGCGAGGCCAGTGGGCTGCGCATCACCGGCATCCCCGTGGATGGGTCCAACGCCGGGGGTGACCTCGTATTTGACGCTGCGGTCCGCACGGGGGGCGCGTATGACGGGTTGCGTGCGCCCGATGGCATGTTCGCGCTGGTGGGGGAGCCCGCCGCCGTGCGGGTGTCCGGGGTGCCAATCGCACGGGCGGCGGTGGTGGCCGGGGGGCCCGCCGGCCTCGCGCGGCGCGGTCCCGCCGTGATGGTGGGTGCAACGGCCCGCGTGGCCGGGCGCCGCGTGGTGCTGCGATTCCCGGCGGGCGCGTCCGTGTACCGCCGCTCGGGCGGCTGGACCCCGGTCGCCGCCAGCAGGCGGGTGCGGGGTGCCGTTCAGGCCGCGCTCGGCACCTCCCTGCTGGGCACGGCCCGCTCGGTATATGCCTCCTTCGGCTGACCCGGGAGGCGGTGGGGACCCGCCGCCGGGCCCGGACCGCCGCCGCCTGGGTGGGCTCATCGCGGGCGCCGCCGTGGCCGCTCTCGTCGTCGTCCTGCTGGTGGTCGGGCTCATGAACCAGGGCACCGCGACGACGATTGACGACGCGCTCGCCACCGGTGCCCGCCCGCCGGCCCCCCCGTTGGTCCTGCCCGTACTGGTGTCCGGGCCGGGCCTTCCCGCCGTCGGGGCCCCGGCGTCGCTCGCCGACCTGAAAGGCCGGGTCGTGCTGCTGAACCTGTGGGCATCGTGGTGCGGGCCGTGCCGCGATGAGGCGCCGGTGCTCGAGGCGATCTGGCGCCGCTACCGCGGCAAAGGGGTCCTGGTGCTTGGCATTGACATCCAGGACCTCTCGGCCGATGCGCGCGCGTTCATCGCCGAGTACGGCCTCACCTACCCGTCACTCCGCGATGGCAGCGATGCGAGCCGGAGCCGGTTGGAGGCCACGGGCGTCCCCGAGACCTACCTGATCGACCGCGATGGCCGGATCGCGCTGCACGTGGCGGGGCCCGTGGCGGGCCCGGAACGGCTCACCCGCGCCCTTGACCAGGTGCTGGGCGGCACGTGATGCCCCGCCGTTCCGTCGCGCTCCTCGCCGTGGCCCTGTCGTGCCTGGCCCTCGCTGCCCCGGCCTTGCCCCTGAGCGTCGTCGAGGTGGCGCGCGAGGTGCGCTGCCCCACCTGCAACACCCCGCTGGATGTGTCCGACTCGCCCGCCGCCCAGCGGATGAAGGTGTTCATCGCCGAGCGCATCACGGAGGGAGACGACAAGCAGGAGATCATCGACGCGCTCGTGGTGGAGTTCGGGCGCGGCGTGCTCACGACCCCCCCCAAGGAGGGCTTCGATCTCGTCGCCTGGATCGTTCCGCTGGCGTTGGTGGTCGCCGGGCTCGCGGCCATCCCGTTCGTCACGCGCGGGTGGGCCCGCCGGCGCGGTGACCGCCCGCCACCGGAGATCCGGCCCGAGGATGCCGCCCGCCTCGAGGAGGAACTCCGCCGCAGGGATGGCTAGCCGGGGATGGAGGCCCGGGACCGGATCCGGATCGGCACCGCCTCATGGACGGACCCCGAGTTCATCAAGGCGGGGTGGTACCCGGACGCGGTCAGGAACGACGCCGAGGGGCGCCTGCGCTACTACGCGGAGCACTTCCCGATGGTGGAGGTGAACGCCACCTTCTATGCGCTGCCGCGGGCCGCAACGGTCGCGGCCTGGGCGGAGCGCACCCCCGATGCGTTCCGGTTCCACGTCAAGGCCCATCAGGTGATCTCGGGCCATGCCAGCGACCCGACCCGGCTCCCCGGCCCGCTGCGCGACCTGCCGTATGAAACGGACCGGCGCGGGCGCATCCGGCGGCCGTCCCGTGAGCTGCGCGATGCCGTGATCGACTCGATGGTGGAGGCCATCGCCCCTCTCGGGCCCAAGTTGGGGGCGGTGCTGCTGCAACTGCCGCCCCACGTGGTCTCGGGCGGGGGAACCCGCGAGGAGGTGGGGCGGATCATCGAGCGCCTCATGCCCCTCCGCACCGCCGTGGAGTTCCGCCATGTGTCGTGGGCCGACCCCGGGGAGCGCGAGGCCGCGGCCGCGATGCTGGCCGAGCGCGATGCGGCATGGGTGTGCGTGGATGCCCCGCGTATTGACGTGCCCAGCGCCATGCCGCCGATCGTCGAGGTCACCTGCCCCGGCCTCGCGTACCTGCGGCTGCACGGGCGCAACGCCGCGACCTGGCAGGGCAGCCGCACCGTGGCCGAGCGGTTCGACTGGCGCTACACCGACGGGGAGCTGGCCGAGTGGGTGGGCCCGGTCATCGGGATGGCCGGGCGCGCCCGCGAGGTCGCGGTGGTGTTCAACAACAACCATGGCGACTTCGCGCTGCGCAGCGCAGCCCGGTTCGGCGAGATGGTGAGGGCATGTGGTCGCGCCCGGCCGTCGTGTGTGCGGCCGTGCTGGGAATGCTCGCCACCGGGGTGGTGATCGGATCCGCGGACGCCGCGCCGCTCGGCAGGGCGCTCGATTACCTATCCGCGCGGCAGGACCCGTTGACCGGAGCCGTGGGGCCCGAGGCGGGCCGTGCGGCCGACACGGCGTGGACGGCGATGGCCGTCGCGGCGGCGGGCGAGGCCCCCGGGGGATGGGTGCACGGCGCCGCCACGCTGGCGGGCGCGCTCGGCGTGCAGCCTGCCGACGCCACCGGTGACCTGTTGAGGCTGGCCGTGGCCCGGCGTGCCGCCGGGTCGGTGGATGAGGGGCTGGGATCGCGCGTGGCGGCGCAGCAGT
>SXQZ01000058.1 GCA_005792725.1 Actinomycetota bacterium | reverse complement strand
CGTCGCGTACGTCGAGAACTTGAAGCCGCGGCGCCAGTCGAACTTCTCCACCGCACGGACGAGGCCCAGCGGTCCCTCCTGGATCAGGTCGAGGAACGGGAGGCCCCGGCCCCGGTACCCCTTGGCGATCGAGACGACGAGGCGGAGGTTGGCCTCGACCATCTGCGTCTTCGCCGTCTGGTCGCCCGACTCGATCCGTTTGGCGAGGTCCACTTCCTGCGCGGCGGTCAGCAGAGGGACCCGGCCGATGTCCTTGAGGAACAACTGGAGGGCATCCGTGGTCTGCTCGACGGTGGTCTGGCGTCGGGGCCGGTCGGCCTGGTCGGCGAGCTCGGCCATCCGCAACGCGGCCTCGGTGGGCTCGAGCAGCTCGATCCCCGCCTCGTCGAGCTGCTGGTAGATGTCCTCCGCGAGCCCGGCCTCCACGCCGAGCGCGTCCAGCATCTCGACGACGTCCTCAATGGAGAGGAAGCCCACCTCCTGACCACGCTGGAGGAGGGTGCGGAACTCACCGTGCTCGATGAGCTCGGCGAGCTGGGTCAGTGAGGTCGTCATCGCTCTCCGCTGGGGGTCGTCGCCACGAGGGGGATCCTAGATCGGATCACCGCGTTCGCGAAAGGTGGTACGAGGCCGGGAATCGTGCTAGGCGACGTCAATGCGCACCGAGTTGATGCGCTGCTCCTGGACGGGTCGGTCGTTGCCCCCGGTCGCCGTGGTGCCGATGGCCGCCACGACGTCCTCGCCCCCGATGACGCGTCCGAAGTTCGTGTGGTTGCCATCGAGCCAGGGCGTCGCCTCGGCGGTGACGATGAAGAACTGCGACCCGTTGGTCCCGGGCCCCGCGTTCGCCATCGCCAGACTGCCCCGCACGAGTGCGTGGCCGTTGATCTCGTCCTTGAAGTTGTAGCCCGGGCCCCCGGTTCCGGTTCCGGTGGGGCATCCCCCCTGGATCATGAAGTCACGGATCACGCGGTGGAAGACGAGCCCGTCGTAGTAGCCCTGCTCGGCAAGGCCCACGAAGTTCCCGACCGTCTGCGGCGCATCGGCGGCGAACAGTTCGCACCGGATTTCCCCGGCAGTGGTGTCGAATACGGCGGTGTAGGACTTCGCGGCGTCAGCCGGGGGCGGAAGGTCGGGCACGGGTGGCTCCTCATCGTGGACGGCGACAGGGTAGCCGAATGCAGGCCGCCTACCGGACCGGACATTCCGCCCCGCGGGCATCCACATATGCCTGCCAGCGATCCGCAACGCGGCCGAGCCCGTCCGCCGGGTGCAGCGTGTGGAGCGTGCGCAGCAGGGACACGTGGTAGCAGTGGTAGTTGAGGTCGGCCAGGTAAGAGCGCCACGGCAGGCCCGGCGTGAGGAGCCCGTAGTACGACCAGTCGCCCGAGTCGTGGAGGGGCAGGAACCTCACCAGCGAGCGCCGCCCCTGGTCGGCGAGCACACGCGCGCGCTCCGCGGCGGCGGCGCCCTCCGGCGTGGCCGCGAACGCCGAGGCCGCGTGCTCGAGTTCGATAAGGGTCACCATGAAGCCGTTGAGGGCGCCGCCCAGCCAGGGGTTCCCACCCGTGTGGGCGCGCTCCGGGTACCACGTGCCGGGGGCGCCGCCATCCGGATCGCGGACGCGGGCCTGAACTCCGCCGTCGTCCACCGGCACGCCGAACGCGGCCAATGCGTCCCGGGCGGCATCAAGAAACCGCGGGTCCCCGGTCGCGGCCCACGCCTTCGCGAACAGGCTGGTGGCGCGGGCCTGGGCCATCCCTGACACCCCGGGCCGCACTGCGGCGGGATCGCCCGGCACGTCGAAGTACTCGAGCGCCCCCCACTGGGCCCGGCCCCTGGAGTGCGCCGCAAGCATGGGCAGGAGCGCCTCGGCCAGCAGGGCGGGCGACCAGGGCTCGTTGAGTCCGCGCCAGCGCCCGATGGTGGCCACCGGGTTCACCATGAAGCCGTGGCCGCGCTTATAGGTGAGGAGGATGCCGTCCGGGTCCCGGGCGATCACGCGTTCGGTCGGGGCGGAGCGGCCCGCGTACCACCACGCGTTGATCCGCAGTGCCCGGCGTGCGGTCATGCGCCGCCCGCCCGGTGCGTCCGGGGAGGCCGCGACCCGGCCGAAGTCCATCAGCCAATCGAGGTCCGTCCGCTCCTGGGACCCGGCCGGCGCGGCGCGACGGGCGGTGATGAGCATGGTCCACGCCCGCCCTTCGGCCGGGAGTGCCTCGGCGGCGATACCGATCGCCGGCGGCGGGTCGTACGGCGCGAGGGACGGGCCGGGGTCGGCGGGGGGTGCGGCCGGGGTGGTGGCCGCTGCCCGGGGTGGGACCGGCACCGGGGCCGTGATGGCCGTGGGGGCGCGGACGGACGCCGGACCCGTGGGCGCTGGCGCCGGGGCAGGCGGAGCGATGACCTCGGCGGGGAGGGCGGCCGCGGCGTGGGGAGACGCGGTGGTGACGGAGGGGCTGCTCGGAGCGGGGGCCGGGTCGCCGCCGTCGTATGGGGGCTCCGCGGGGTCCGCGTGGATGAGGCGCACCCCGGGCTCGCCGCCGGCGACCTGCCCGGCGATAAACCAGCCGCCCGGGATCGACACGGCGAGGACGGCCGCGAGCAGGGCGACGACGAGCGCAGGAGATGTGCGGCGGCGGGGCATGGGCGGGATCGGGAATGACCCTAGACGCCTGTCACGGACGCGACGGCTATGCTGCGCCACCGTGTCACCACCCGGCCGGTCCTTCCAGCAGATCATCCTCGACCTGCACGCGTACTGGGCGTCGCGGGGGTGCTCGCTGATGCACCCGTACCACACGGAGGTCGGGGCCGGCACGTTCAATCCTGCGACCCTGCTGCGCAGCCTCGGGCCCGACCCGTGGCGTGTGGCATACGTGGAGCCCTCGATCCGCCCCACCGACGGGCGCTATGGCGAGAACCCCTTCCGCCTCCAGCACTACTTCCAGTACCAGGTCATCCTGAAGCCGTCCCCCGATGACGTCCAGGACCAGTACCTCGGGTCGCTCACGGCCCGGGGCCTCGATCCGGCCGCCCACGACGTGCGATTCGTGGAGGACGACTGGGAGGGGCCGACCCTCGGCGCGTGGGG
>SXQZ01000057.1 GCA_005792725.1 Actinomycetota bacterium | reverse complement strand
GCGGATGCTGCCTTCGTGTCGCCCACCGGCGGGGTCGGCGTCGCCGCGTCCGGCACCGTCGCCGCGGGCGCCTTGGCCTCGGCGACCTTCGCCATGGCAGCGCGTGCCATCGCCTGGACCGACTGGGGCGTTGAGGACAACGGCGGGCGCACCGTGGCACGCATGGACGACCGCGACTGCTGGGCGGCGGCGGCCCGCGCGGCGGCAGCGGCCTTCGGGTCGGCCTTGGGTGGCGGCTTCGGGGCGATGCGCTTGCCGGTGGGCTTGTACTTGATGACCAACTTGCCGCTGAGCGCGTCGTCGATGAGCTGGTTGGCGGCCTCTTCTTCGACGTTGCGGGCGTAAAGGAGCTCGCTCACCAGCACGCGGCGCGCGCGCTCGAGCATCTGCATCTCGCCGGGCGAGAGACGGGCATCGTGCTGACGGCGCTCCAGGTTGCGCACGACCTCGGCGAGTTCGAGGATGTCCCCGCTGCGCAGCTTCTCCTGGTTCCGCTTGAAGCGCTGGTTCCACTGGGCGGGCATCTCGCTGCCCTCGGCGGCGAGCACGGCCAGGACCTCATTGACCGCGCGCTCGTTGATGACCGGTCGCAGCCCGGCGGTCTCGGCGTTGTCGCACGGGACCATCACGGTCATCTGCGGCTGCAGGATCTCGATCGTCAGGTATTCCCGGCGCTCCCCGCGGATCTCATGGAACTCCTTGGCCAGCACCGTTCCCGCACCGTGGTGCGGGTAGACGACCTTGTCCCCAACCTCGAACATCGACTCTCCTCGTGCCATCTGATCACCTCACCGGGCGGCGGGCGCTGCGCGTGGCGCGCCCCGGAAGGCCGCGGCGGGCCACCGGATCCGGGGTCATCCCGGCCTGCATGGTATCGCGTACCCGGCCGGGGCCGTGCGGGCTGCCGCTACCAATTGGCGGGCCAGCGCTCCAGCACCTCGCTGTGGCGACGGGCGCGCTCGCGACGCGCCTGCTCCGCGGGGTCGTCGGCGGCCTCCTTGGCCCTGCGCAGCGCCTCGATCATGTCGAAGCGGCGCTGCTCCTTGTCCTTGGCCTCCTGCGCGGCCTTCCGCTTCGCCTTGGCGAGCGTGCTGTCGTGGTGTGCTCCGAACACGGCTGGTGAGGATAGCGCCCGGTTGCCCGGATCCTCAGGACATCACGCCGGCGCCGGCCAGCGCGAGCACGATGATGCCCAGGGCCACGCGGTACACCACGAAGACCTGCAGGGAGTGGCGGGCCAGCCAGCGCAGCAGGAATGCGATGGATGCGTAGCCCACCACGAAGGCGGCGATCGTCGCGATGATCAGGGGACCCAGCCCGACACCGCCATCCGACGCGCCCATCTCGCCGTAGAGGCCGTAGAGGCCCGACAGGACGATGGCGGGGATCGCGAGCAGGAACGAAAAGCGTGCGGCCGCCTCGCGGGTGAGCCCCAGCAGCAGGCCGGCCGTGATGGTGGCGCCCGACCGCGACACGCCCGGGATGAGCGCGAGGGCCTGGGCCAGCCCCACCACGATGGCGTCGTTGCGGTTCACCGATGACGTGGGCCGCTCCCTCCGGCTGAGCCAGTCGGCGAGCCCGAGGACGATGCCGAACACGATGAGAGTGGTGCCCACGATGTAGAGGCTGCGTGCCGCCGTTTCGATCTGATTGTGGAAGATGACCCCGAAGATGACGATCGGGATCGTGCCGATCACCAGATACCAGCCCATGCGGGCCTTGAGGTCCGAGCGCAGGGCCGGGTTGGTCCACGAGCGCACCCATGTGGTCGCCACGTCGCGCAGGTCGCGCCAGAAGTAGAGGACCACCGCGATCATCGTGCCCAGCTGGATGACAGCGGTGAACAGGGCCCCGGGGTCCTTCCAGCCGAAGGCGGCCGGCACCAGCAGCAGGTGGCCCGAACTGGAGATGGGCAGGAACTCGGTGAGTCCCTGCACGATTCCGTAGATGAGTGCTTCGTACCAGGGCACGGCGGGGCACCCTAGCCGGGCACGCGGCGGACCGCGAGGGCACTCACGCCCGGTCGGGCCGGGCCAGCAGGATGTCGCAGGGGGCGTGACGGGCCAGGTGCAGGGCGAAGCTGCCCAGCAGCAGCCTCTCCACGCGCCCGCGCTCGGCACCCGCCACCAGCAGGTCCACGTCGTTCACCCGCGCCCACGCGCAGACGGCCTCGGGCGGATGGCCCTCGAGAACCCGGGGCTCGGCGGCGGGGATCGCCGCGGTCAGCTCCGTGAGCCAGGTCAGCGCGGCATCCTGCATCACCTCGGGGTCGGGCAGGAACACGCCGCCCTCACCCATGTAGGGCGGGGGCAGGGGGATGCTGGTCACGTGCAGCACCGACAGCCGGGCTCCGGTCAGGGCGGCCATGCGCACGGCCTCGTCGAGCGCCTTCATCGACCCTGGGCTGTCCTCGACGGCGACCGCGACGTGGCGGTAGGACTCCATGCGCTTATCGTAGGGGCGCCGCTAGCATCGCGCCATGTCGGATGAGCCCGCGATTGCCGAGAAGTACGCCGGGCTCATCCTCGATCTGGACGGGTGCCTCTGGGTCGGCGCCGGGGCGGTCCCGGGCGCACCCGCGGCGGTTGACCGGTGGCGGGCATCAGGGCGTCCCCTCGTGTTCCTCACCAACGACCCGCGCTCGGCACCCGAGGAGGTCGTACAGCGCCTGTGGGGGCATGGCGTGCGTGGCTCGACCCACGAGATCGTGACCTCGGGCGTCGTTATGCAGGAGTACCTGGCCGAGCGATTCGCGGGCGGGACCGCGGTGGTGGTGGGCAGCACTGCGATGGTACGGCACGTCCGTGAGGCGGGGGTCACGGTGGTGGCCCGGGAGTCGCATGTGCCGGGTGCCGACGTGGTGGTGCTGGCCGGCCACCCCGACCTCGCGTACCGGGAGCTCGTATGGGCAGTACGCGCCGCGTCCGGTGGCGCGCCGGTCATCGCCACCGGACGCGACCGGCTGGTGCCGTCCGAGCACGGCGTGCTGCCGGGCACGGGTGCCGTGGTGGCCTATGTGGAGTACGCCGCCGGGGTGACGGCCGTCGCGGTTGGCAAGCCCGGCCCCGATGCCTGGCGGATCGCGCGCGAGCGGCTCGGCGTGGACGGCCCCGTGCTGGCGGTGGGCGATCGGCTCGATTCCGATGTGGGCGGGGCCGTGGCCGCCGGGCTGGATGCGGCCCTGGTGCTGAGCGGCGTCACCAGCCGCGCGGAGGCCGACGCCTGGCGCGGCGCGCGCCCCGTGGCCGTGGCCGACGACCTC
>SXQZ01000056.1 GCA_005792725.1 Actinomycetota bacterium | reverse complement strand
TCTCCACCGGATCCCACGCCCAGTAGCCGCCCCACCCCAACTCCTCGTACGCCCAGCGCGATCCGAGCACGATGCCGACGGCCAGGAACAACCAGGAGATGACCGTCCACCGTCGCACCGAGGTGATCCACGTCGAGTCGAGCCTGCGCGTCACCAGTGCCGCGATCGCGAACGCGAACGGCACCGAGAGGCCCACATAGCCGATGTACAGCATCGGCGGGTGACTCTCCATGTAGGCGTTCTGCAGGAGCGGGTTGAGCCCGCGGCCATCCGCCGGTACCGGTGAGACCGTGGCGAACGGACTCGTCATGAACGAGAGGACGCTCGTGAAGAAGGCCGCAATGCCCATGAGCACCGCGACGACGACCGGCATCAGCTCGCGGTTGCGACGGCGGTTGGTCACCACCACGATGACCGCGACGATGGACAGGAGCCACATCCACAGCAGGAGGGACCCGGCCTGGCTTCCCCACAGGGCCGTCAGCTTGTAGCGCCAGCCCAGGGTGCGGTTGGAGTACCCGGCCACGTCGGCCACGTCGAACCGGTTGGCCAGCAGCAGTGCGCACATGATGGCCACCGACGTGGTGGTGGCCACGAGCACCGCCCACACCCCCCGCTCGGCCGACGCCATGAACGTACGGCGCCCGCGCGCGCGGGACCAGAGGGCCGCGCCCACCGCATAGAGGGCGGCCGCGAACGCCAGCAGCAGCGCTGCGCGGCCGACGAGCGTCACGTGCCCGCGGAGCCCTTCGCCGTGTGGTCGGCGGGGATGTCGTTGCCCTGCGCCGCCTGCTCCTCCATGAACTTGGAGGGGCACAGCGTGATGAGCGACCCCCGCTCCGCCTGGAAGGTGCCGTTCTCCATGCGGCCGGTGACCACGATCTCGCGCCCGTCCCGGAAGGCGTCGGGCACGGTGCCGCGGTACACGACGGGCACGGTCACCGTCGTCCTGACCTTGTCGCGCACCACGAACCGCAGGCCCTCAGCGGTCTGCGCGCGCTCAGCGGCATCCGCCGGGGTCCCGGGGGCCACTTTCCCGTTCAGGCGGTAGGTCGTGCCGTCGGCGCCTGTCACCAGGCCCGACGGGCTCGTGTAGGTCTCGAGGCTGCCCCCGATGCTCGTCCAGATGAGCCATCCGCCGAGCAGCCCGGCGAGAGCCAGCGCAATCGCGAAACGGGAACGTGACTTCATGTCAGCACCCGACGGTAGCACCGGGCGGCGGGCCGACTGCCCCTATCATCATGGGACCACCGGCCCATCCACGTGAGGAGGACGCGTGGCACGCCCGTCCGGCGCTGACGACGAGAAGTACCGCGGGATGCTCTCGGACCTCCAGTACCGGGTGACCCGGGAGGCGGGCACCGAGCCTGCGTTCACCGGCATCTACTGGGACCACCACGACGAGGGCGTCTACCGCTGCATCTGCTGCGCGGCGCCCCTGTTCCACTCGTCCGACAAGTTCGATTCAGGGAGCGGCTGGCCCAGTTACGTCACGCCCATCGCGGGCGGGGCCCTCACCGAGCACGAGGACGGCTCGCTCGGCATGCGCCGGGTCGAGGTGCGCTGCGCGCGCTGCCACGCGCATCTGGGGCACGTGTTCCCCGACGGCCCGTCGCCCGCGGGCCTGCGCTACTGCATCAACTCCGCCGCGCTGGGGTTCGATCCCCACGGACCGCAGGGTGACACCGCGACCTGAGGGGCGGGTGCCCGGGTGCGGGATCCCCGCGCCCGCCCCCGCAGGGCGGTCCCGGCCGCCCGACCACCGGGATCCCGTTGCCGGGGCACTCCCCTGCGCACCCCGGCGGAGCGCCGTTGCCACCGTGCCGGAGCCCGCAGGCGTCACCGCGATCTGCGTCCCCACCCCATGGGAGATCCCGGGGATCGGCCGCGGTGAGCGAGGTAAGGGACCTGTAATGACCACAACGCTGCGTGCACGGCCCGCCGCGGCGTTGTCCTAGCATCGCCCCCCGTGCGGATTCCCACCATCCTCGCCGCGGCCCTCCTGCTGGCCGCACCGACCGCCCTCCTTGGGCAGTCCCCGTCGACGGGGTCACAGCCGCCCGCCCCGCCCCCCGGCACCGGAACGCCCACGACGAGCGCGCCCGACCTCACCGCGGTGACCCCCGTCATGGGTCCGTCGCGCCTCACCGCCGAGCAGATCGCCGCATGGTTCGCCAAGCAGAAGATCACGCCGGCCATCCGGATCCCCATCGCCGACCTCGCGCGCATCTTCGTGGCTGAGGGAAACGCGCAGGGCGTCCGGGGGGACATCGCCTTCGCCCAGTCGGTCCTCGAGACGGGCTGGTTCCGCTACGAGGGCAGCATGGTGAAGCCTGCCGACAACAACTTCTCGGGGCTCGGCGCGTGCGACACGTGCTCGCGGGGCAACATCTACGCCACCCCCGAGGAGGGCGTGCGGGCGCAGATCCAGCACCTGTGGGCATACGCCGACCCCGCTGCCGACCCCGCGCGCACCGCCCGCCCGCTCGCGGACCGGCGCTTCACGTACGTGAGCCCCTACGGCAAGGCACCCACCTGGGAGGCCATGGGCAACGGCAACTGGGCGACCGGACACGGGTACACCGAGAAGATCCTCGCCCTGTATGCCTCCATGCTGCGCCACAACGGGCTCGTGCCCCAGCCCACCACCCTGCGGCAGGTCGCCTCGGGCGCCCCGTCGGGCCCCCTCCGCGTCCTCGTCACGCGCGCGGGTGCCGTACGGCTCGGAGACCTCCGCGGGGCCGCCGGCACCGTCGCGGCCGCGATGGACGCGTATGGAGCGGGCGCGAAGCGGGCGGCGTACGGCAACTGCCACGTCACCTGGGCGTCGCTCGGAGCCGTCATGACGTTCTCCCCCGCCCCGGGCGGGAGCCCGTGCGGCGACGCGTCGCGCATACGGGGGGCCGTGCTGACCGGCCCGCAGTGGGTGACCGCCAAGGGGCTGGCCCCGGGTGACCCGGTCTCCAAGGTGCGACGGCTCTATGGACGCAAGGCCACCCGGGGACCGTCGGCCGCGATCGTCTCCTCGCCGTCGGGCGCACGCCTCACGGCCCGCATCGGCGGGGGGGTCGTGAAGGCCCTCACCGTGGCCGTACCCCGCTCCCGCTGATCCGGGCGGCGCCGGCCTCGCC
>SXQZ01000055.1 GCA_005792725.1 Actinomycetota bacterium | reverse complement strand
CCGCATGGCGAAGAAGGTCCTGCAGATCATCAAGCGCCACATCCCCGCGGGGGGTGCCTCACCGGCACCGCCGGAGGGCCCGGCGCGGGGGGCCGCGAGCATCAACCTCAGGGACTTCTGCAAGGCGTTCAACGCCGAGACGCAGAACCTGGGGGGCGTCATCACCCCCGTGGAGATCTCGGTCTACGAGGATCGCTCGTTCTCGTTCATCACCAAGACCCCGCCCGCGGCCGTCCTCATCAAGGACGCCATCCGGCTGCCGAAGGGCTCGCCCGAGCCGCACCGCGCCAAGGTGGGCACCATCACGCACGCCCAGCTGCAGCAGATCGCCGAGACGAAGATGCAGGACCTGAACGCGAACGACATCGACGCCGCCATCTCCATGATCGCGGGCACCGCCCGCTCGATGGGCGTCACGGTGGAGGGCTAGGCATGGCGAAGCACGGCAAGCGCTACGACGACGCCAAGGCGCAGATCGACCCCCAGGGCAACTACCGCCCGCTCGACGCCTTCCGCCTGCTGGTCAGCCAGGAGGTGGCGCGCTTCGACACCACCGTTGAGGCCCACTTCCGTCTGGGCGTGAACGTCCGCCACGCCGACGAGCAGCTGCGCGGCACGATCACCCTGCCGCACGGCACGGGCCGGTCGGTGACCGTGGCCGTCTTCGCCGAAGGTGAGAAGGCGCGCGAGGCCGAGGAGGCCGGCGCGCAGGTCGTTGGCGGAGAGGACCTCGTGGCAAAGGTCGAGGCGGGCTTCACCGACTTCGACGTGGCCATCGCCACGCCCGACATGATGGGCGCGGTCGGCCGCCTCGGCCGCGTGCTCGGACCGTCGGGCAAGATGCCCAACCCCACGACCGGCACCGTCACGTTCGATGTCGGCAAGGCGGTCACGGACGTCATCGGCGGCAAGGTCGAGTACCGCACCGACCGCGCGGGCATCGTCCACCTCGGCCTCGGCAAGAAGTCATTCACCCCCGAGCAGCTCACCGAGAACTACGCCGCGGTCCTCGACGAGATCCTGCGCGCCAAGCCGGCCTCGGCCAAGGGCAAGTACATCAAGTCGATCAGCATCGCCCAGACGATGGGTCCGGGCATCGATGTCGATCCGCAGTACACCCAGAACCTGCTCGAGGAGGCCACGGCCTAGGGCGGCAGCATCCGCAGAGAGCACCCGACCGAAGATCACGGGGGGCGGCCATCGGGCCGTCCTGAAATCAGGGGGAGACCCCGCCCCGTGTGAGGACGGCGCCGTACGGAGCACGCATCGGCACGCGCCTTGCGTCACCTCCCCCAGGCCCGCCCTCGCGCGGCCAGCGAAGGAGGAGGTGAGGAACTGAACAGGGAGCAGAAGGCAGAGGCCATCGCGGTGATCGCGGAGCGCCTCACCACGACGGACACCGTCATCGCAGCGGCGTTCCACGGGCTCAGCGTCCGCGAGGTCGAGCGCCTGCGGGACACGCTCCGCGAGGCGGACGGACGGTTCCAGGTCGTCAAGAACACCCTCGCACGCCGCGCGTGCGACGCGACGGGCAGGGAGTCCCTGCTCGAGTACCTCGAGGGCCAGACGGCCCTGGTGTGGGCCCGCGGTGACGCCGCCGCCATTGCGAAGGCGCTCAACACCTTCGCCAAGGCGACGGACAACCGGCTGAGCATGAAGGGCGGCATCCTCGATGGCGCTCCCATCTCCGCGGATGAGCTCCAGCAGCTCGCCGCCCTGCCATCCCGTGACGAGCTGCTCGCCCGTCTCGTGGGCGGCGTGGCCAGCCCGCTTCAGGGCACCGCGAACGCCCTGGGCAGCCTCATCTCGGGCATCGCCCGGGCGCTGGGGGCCTACCACGAGCAGCGCGCGGCGGCCGAGCCCGCCGTTGACGCGGCCCCGCCTGCAGAGGCACCACCTGTGGATGAGGCACCCGTCGCTGACGGCGCCCCGCCCGCTGAGGAGCCGCCCGCGGATGAGGCACCGGCGGCGGAGGCCGCTGAGGCCGCCGCCAGCACCGACGAGACAACGGACGCCGCGCCCGAGGCGCCGGCCGACGACACCCCGGAGGCCGTGCAGGAGCCGGCAGCCGACGATACCGCGGACGCCGAGCCGGCTGCCGACGACACCACGGAAGGAGATTGACCATGGCGATGACCACCGAGGAGTGGATTGACGAGCTCAAGGCCATTTCGGTGCTTGAGCTGAGCGAGCGCATCAAGGCGCTCGAGGAGACCTTCGGCGTGAGCGCCGCGGCCGCACCGGTCGCAGTGGCCGCGGCCCCGGCCGCCGGCGGCGAGGGCGGCGACGATGCCGAGCAGACCTCCTTCACCGTCACGCTCGACAGCGCAGGCGACAAGAAGATCCAGGTGATCAAGGTCGTCCGTGCCATCACCGGCCCTGGCCTCAAGGAGGCCAAGGACCTCGTCGACGGCGCCCCGGGCACCGTCAAGGAGGGCGTGACCACCGACGAGGCCGAGCAGATCAAGTCCCAGGTCGAAGAGGCCGGCGGGAGCGTCTCGCTGTCGTAGAACGTCCGCGGGGTCCATCCCCCACCGGGGATACCAGTGGTGTCTGGCACCGGACCGGTGGCAGACACCACCGGTCCGGACGCCGCGTCGGGGGTGTCAGGCAGCGCAACGGTGCCTGACACCGCAGTCCATGCGCCACTGGAGTCCATCCGGCACGGCGCTGATGGCCCCCGATGTCCCACACGCCCCGGGTGGCTCCTCGCCACCCGGGGCGTTTGCTTATCTGCATGGTCATGAATCGCCTGCTCGTGAGCATCAGCGCGTCCGCGGCGGCCGCCGTCCTCGCCGCCGCCCCGGCGGGTGCGGTGGTATCGCAGGGCGCCTTCCGCATGGGGGCGGACGCCGCCTGGGCGCGGGGCATCGACGGCCATGGCACGCGCGTGGCCGTGCTCGACACGGGGTTCGGTGGCCTCACCCAGTCGATCGCGGCGGGTGAGCTCCCGGCCCTCGCGGAGATGGAGACGATGTCCTTCGACCGGGTGAACGGACTCGACGGCCGGGACAACCTCGGGGTCCCCACCCAGCACGGCACCCGGATGGCGGAGATCGTCCACGATGTCGCCCCGGGCGCCCATCTCGTGCTGGTGAACTACGCCGACGACGACGGCTTCCTGGAGGCGGTCGGGTGGATCGTGGCGAACGGGATCCCCGTGGTGAGTCACTCCAACTCCATCCTGGGCGGGCCGTTCGACGGGACCGGCCCGCTGTCCCGGGCCGTTGACGGTGCCGCGGCCCACGGGGTGCTGTGGGTCAACTCATCGGGCAACTTCGCCGAGCGCCATTGGCGGGGGGTGCCCGCGGCGACCGGCACCGAGTTGACGATCCCGTTCGCGATCGGCGACACCATCGCGTTCGGGATCGGATGGAGCACCCCCGGCGTGGAGGCCGTGCTCTCCGTGCAGCGCCAGCAGCCCGATGGCACGTGGGCGCAGGTCCAGCGCAGCAACGGCACGCGGCGTACCGCGCCCCTCACCCTGGATGGCGGCGCGTGGCGCCTTGTGGTCATCCGCACGGCGGGTGGCGACGCCCCTGTGGATGTCTTCTCGCGCACCGTCGGGTTCGGCGGGTCGTCCGTCCCCGATGGCAGCGTCGCCACCCCGGCGGATGCCGCGGGCGCGCTCGCGATCGGCGCGGTGCCGTGGCAGGGCGGTGAGGTCGCGCGGTACTCGTCCCGGGGGCCCACCGAGGATGGCCGCGCCAAGCCCGACCTCGTGGGCCCGACCTACGTGACCGCGAATCCGCTGTTCCCCGGGACGGCCGGCACGTCGGCATCCGCCGCCCACGTCGCCGGGCTGGCGGCCCTCATCCGCGATGAGCACCTGGCATCCGGGCGGCCCGCCGATGTCGCCGCGCTCCGCGCGGACATCGTGTCCCGCGCGCGTGACCTCGGCACCCCCGGTCCCGATGCGGCCAGCGGCGCGGGGATGGCGCGCTTCGACGTCACGCCACCGCGCCTGACGCTGAGTGCACCGCGCGGTGGCACCCCCCTGCTGGGTATCCGCGCACTCGACGACGGCACCATGGCCTCGGTCACCCTACGGCTGAATGGCCGGCGGCTGCGCACCACCCCGGGGCCGCAGATGCGCCAGCGCGTGTGGCTCGCGAAGGGGCGCAACCGGATTGAGGCCGTGGGCCGTGATCTGGCGGGCAACGAGGTGTCCATCCGGCGGGTGCTGGTGCGCCGATGAGGCGCATCACCGCCGCCGTCGCGCTGGGCGCGCTCGTCGCGGCCACGCCCGCGGCCGCCTCCGCTGCCCCTCCGGTGCCCGT
This sequence comes from Actinomycetota bacterium, assembly GCA_005792725.1. Classification (GTDB taxonomy): domain Bacteria; phylum Actinomycetota; class Thermoleophilia; order Miltoncostaeales; family Miltoncostaeaceae; genus SYFI01. The sequence continues at coordinate 2,574 of SXQZ01000055.1, read as the reverse complement.
TGCGATCACGGCATCCCCCGGGCATGCCGATGCGGTGGTGCGCGCCCTCGGGGCGTCGTGCCTGCGCGTGGTGCGCCGCAACGGCCGCGACCTGCAGGTGACGGCGTCGCCCGAGCGGATTCCCGGGCTGCGGGCGATCCCGGGGGTGGCGTCCGCCCATGCGGCCCCCGGGGCAATGCCCGCGACCGATCCGGATGACCCCGGCGTGGTCGTCGCGACCGCGGGGCCGGTGCACTCGGAGGGCTTCGAGCGCATCGGCGCCGACGCCATCCAGCCGCTCGCGCACGACGGCGCCGGGGTGGTCATCGCCGTCCTCGACCTGGGGTTCGGTGCCACGCGCCTGCCCGGCCTGCAGGACCGGGGTGAGCTGCCGCCGGCCAGCCGCCTCGAGATGGTGAGCTTCGATGCCACGTGGGGGATCGCGGGTCGCAACGCCTACGGCAACGCCACGAATCACGGCGAGCTCGTGGCGCAGACCGTCTTCGACTTCGCCCCCGCCGCCCGGTACCTGTTCGTCAACTACCACACGGAGCAGGACTTTCAGGCCGCGGTTGAGTGGCTCATTTCCCGTCGGCCCGACGTGGTGGTGCACAGCAACTCGTTCCTCGAGGGGCCGTTTGACGGCAGCAGTCCGGCGGCGCAGGCCGTTGATCGCGCCGCCGCCGCCGGCATCGCGTGGGTGAACTCGGCAGGCAACTACGCCGAGCGCCACTGGGAGGGGGAGTGGGCCGACGCCGACGCGGATGACGTTCTCGACTGGCCCGGAGCCGCCAACTGGACCTTCGTCGTCGACGCCGGCAAGCCCATCACCTTCGCCCTCTCGTGGGAGCAGGCCGGGGGCGCCGAGATCACCGACCTCGACCTCATACTCGAGGAGCGCGACGGGGCGGGCGGCTGGGACGAGGTGGTCGCCTCCCGCGATGCGCAGGTTGATGGCGCCCGGCCCGCGGAGCGGTTCACGGGTGCCCCGTCCGGGGACGGTGGCGAGTTCCGGCTGCGCGTGGTGCACGTCGCGGGCCCGGTCCCGTCCGACCGCATCACGGTCTTCTCGCGCGAGATCGCGATGGGCGCGCTCGGTGACGCGGCGGCGAGCAGCATCCCGACGCCCGGCGACGCGGCGGGCTCGATCACCGTGGGCGCGGTCGGCTGGGCCAACAACGCACTCAAGGCGTACTCGTCCCAGGGGCCCACGGATGATGGCCGCATGAAGCCGGACATCACCGCGCCCACGAACACGAGGGTGCTCACTGCCACCGGGGCGAGGGCGATCGGCGGCACCTCCAACGCGGCCCCGAATGCCGGCGGCGCCATCGCGCTGCTCATCGGGGCGCGCAGGCGGTCCGGCGCCCCGCTCGACCCGGTGTCGCTCGCCGACCTGATCGCGGCCCAGGCGCTGGACGTCGGCACCCCCGGCCCGGACAACCGGTTCGGGGCCGGGCGCATCCGCGTGGACATGGATCCGCCGGAGATCGGCTTCGCCGAGCGCCCACCCCGGGTGGTCACGACGTTGCCCACGCGGATCGTCGGGCGCGTCGACGACGCCTCGCGGCTCGCCGGGTGGTCGGTCCTCGTCGACGGGATCACCATCGCGCACCGGGATGGCGAGACCGCCCCCTTCGCCCTCGCGGGACGCCGGTGGCTGCCGGATGGCCCGCACGTCCTCGAGGTCCGGGCGGCGGACTGGCCGGGCAACATCGGCACCCGGCCGATCACGGTGGTGGTCGATACACGTGCACCGCGCGTGCACGTGTTCGCCATCGAGCGCGTGGGGGCCGAGCGCGCGCGCCGTGCCGCGGCGACGGCCACGCGCCCCGCCCGGGCCCGGCTGGTGGCCGAGGACGTCACGGCGTCGGTCGTGCGGCTGGTGCTCACCACCCCGGATGGGAGCGAACTCACGCGCACGGTGAGGTTCACCGGCACTGTCCGCCGTAGCCTGCCGTTGGGGTCGCTACCCGCCGGGCGCTACGTCGCCATTATCTCGGTATCGGACGCCGCCGGACACTCCCGGACGACCACCCGCATGCTGACCCTGGGTCCCTAGCGCCGCTTGCCGGGCGCGCTGCCCCGCGATTGCGCACAATCCCCGTGCGCACGCACCTCGCGCACCGTCCAACTCATCCCCACCGAGGTACGCAATGCCGCTCGATCGCGAAATCAAGAGCAAGTTGAGGGACCGCGTCTCCCTCGCCAACAAGTCGACCGTCGATGAGGTCATCGGCGAGGTCGAGGCCGCTCGGGCGGGTCTCGCGCCCGATGACAAGGACTACGAGCGCCTCGGCGTCTGGCTCGAGGACCTCACCCACATCGCCGGCGGCAAGATCATCGGCCGCACCGGGGACCCGGGCGGGCTCCAGGGGTAGCCGTCGTTCGTCAGGACGGTGTTGCCATCGGCCACCGCAAGGCGGCTGCCGATCGAGGTCGTCGTCCTTCCTGCAGTGGTTGTACGACCTGAGGAATCACGGGAGCACTGCGGTCCTGCCATCTGAGTGCCGGTACGGCCGCACCTGAACCGCACCGGGTTTCGCGCGGGACCGGGCCTCCCGCGTCGGCGGGATGCAGGTGGCCTCCTTGCGG
>SXQZ01000054.1 GCA_005792725.1 Actinomycetota bacterium | reverse complement strand
TTCCTCGACATGGCCGACGCCGGCAACCGGCGCGCGGTGACGGCGGCGCTCAACGACGCCCTCGCGAATGATCGCAGCCGCACGTTCGTCGTCGAGATCTCGCCGCTCGGCCTCGTGCAGATGACGCGTCAGAACATCAGCGACGGGGTGCGGGAGATCATGGCCCAGGCCTGCCCCGAGTGCGGCGGTCAGGGCTTCGTGGTCAGTCCCGAGACGCACGCCATCGACGCCGAGCGGCAGATCCGTCTGCTCCTGCGGGGCGTCACCGACTCGGCCGCGGCCGTCGGGGTGCATCCCGGGGTCGCGGACTACCTCGAGGCCGACGGTAACGCGGTGCTCTCGGACATCGAAGACGACCTCGGGGTCTCCATCACGCTGGAGCGCGACGGGTCCATGGCACCCGGCAGCGCGCGGATCGCCGGCGACATCCCGGCGGCGGCCCGGGCCCGCGCGGGGAGCCGCTCGCGGGTGAGGTCGGGGGCGACCCCGCGATAGCTCCGGCCGCAGCCCATGGCGCGTGCGGGGCCGTTTCGCTACTGTCCCCGATCGCGTCCGGAGCCGGGCGCCCCGTCGTATGTGGAGAAGAACGTGGCTGACTACGCCGTCATCGCCCTCGGGGGCAAGCAATACAGGGTGCGCGAGGGTGAGCGCATCGTCGTGGACCGCGTCGCCGCGGAGCCCGGTGAGACGATCTCACCCCGGGTTCTGGCCATTGGTGGCACCGACGGCATCAGCGATGGGGGCACCGTGACCGCGGAGGTCGAGGAGCACGTGCTCGGCCCGAAGATCACGGTGTTCACGTACCGGGCCAAGAAGGACAGCAAGCGCAAGATGGGTCACCGCTCGCGCCTCTCGCGGGTGCGCATCACGGGGATCGGGGGCTAGGAATGGCGCATAAGAAGGGTGGCGGCTCCAGCCGCAACGGACGCGACTCCAACTCCAAGCGCCTCGGCGTGAAGGTGTTTGCGGGTCAGGTCGTGCCGGCCGGGTCCATCATCGTCCGCCAGCGCGGCACCGTGTTCACGCCGGGCAACGGCGCGGGCCTGGGCCGTGACCACACGATCTTCGCCACGGTCAGCGGGCGCGTGGAGTTCACCAACGGCCACAAGGGCCGCCGCGTGTCGGTGCACCCCGTGGAGGCCCCGGCGGCCTGAGCCGGGTCGGGGCCGACGGGTCCCGCACCATGTCCTTCACCGACCGGGTCCAGATCCACGTCCAGGGCGGACGCGGGGGCCACGGGTGCCTCTCGTTCCGCCGCGAGGCGCACACGCCGCGCGGCGGCCCCGACGGCGGTAACGGCGGCCGTGGGGGCGACGTCGTGCTCATCGCCGACGAGCAGCTCACCGATCTCATGCCGTTCCGCACCCGCGTGCACCACACCGCGCCCGCCGGTGGGGCGGGTGAGGGCCGCAACCGGCACGGGGGCGACGGCGCCGACCTTGAGGTGCACGTTCCGCCGGGAACGCGTGTGCTGCGTGACGGCCATGAGGTGGCCATGCTGCCCGCGCCGGGAGACCGCGTGGCGGTGGCCCGGGGCGGTGGCGGGGGCGCGGGCAACCGCGTGTTCCGGTCCTCCACCCAGCGCACGCCGCGCGTGAGCATCCCGGGTGAGGATGGCGAGGAGGCGTGGATCGTCCTGGAGATGCGCCTGCCGGTCGCGGTGGCCATCATCGGCTTGCCCAACGCCGGAAAGACCGCCCTGCTCAACGCCCTCACCGGGGCCCGGGCCACGGTGGCGCCGTACCCGCACAGTACGAACGAGCCGGCGCTCGGCCCGCTGGAGGATGGCTACGGGACGATCCATCTCGTGGCCGACCTGCCGGGTCTGGCGGCCGACGGCACCGAGCGCCGCGGGGCGGCGCTGGGCCAGATGGAGCGGGCCGCGGTGGTGCTGCACTGCCTCGATGCATCCGATCCGGAGGACCCCGCGGAGCGGGTCGCCCGGGTGCGCGCCGGCGTGGCGCCGAACCTGCCTGACGGTGCGCGCGAGGTCGTGGTCGCCACGAAGTGCGATCTCGCGCCGGCTCCGCCGGAGGCCGACCGCGCGACATCCGCCACCACCGGGGAGGGGATCGCGGGGCTGCGCGACGAACTCATCGGGTGGCTGTCATGAGCGAGACCATCGTCATCAAGATCGGATCGTCCACGCTCGTGGACGGGACGGGAACCCTGCGCGAGGACGTTCTGCGCCGGCGCGTGGGCGAGATCGCCGCCCTGAGGGCCCGCGGGATCGATCCCGTGCTGGTATCGAGCGGGGCCATCGCCTGCGGCCTGGGGACGCTGGGCTTCGCTGCGCGGCCCGACGCCCTCCCCGACCTGCAGGCGGCCTCGGCGGTCGGTCAGGGGATCCTCTTCGCGCGGTACATCACGGAGTTCGGCGCGCTCGGCGTGGTACCGGCGCAGGTGCTCCTGACCTCGGCCGACCTCGAGCACCGCGCGTCGTACATCAACGCCCGCAACACGCTCGAGCGGCTCATCGGGCTCGGGGCGGTGCCCGTGGTCAACGAGAACGACACCACGGCCACCGATGAGCTGACGTTCGGTGACAACGACGTGCTCGCGGCCCAGGTGGCGATCCTGCTGCGTGCGCGGCTCCTCATCCTGCTGACCGATCGCGACGGCCTGTACGCGCCGGGCCCGGACGGCCCGGTACTCATCGGGGAGGTTCCGGCCGGCACGGCGCCCGATGACATCGCGCTGGCCGACCTGCCGGGGTCGGGCCGCGGCCGCGGCGGTATCGCCAGCAAGCTGGCGTCTGCCGCGATGGCCACGGGCAGCGGGGTGGAGTGCATCGTCGCGGGGGCGGAGCGCGACGGAGTGATCCCGGCCGCGGTCGCGGGCGAGGCAGTGGGCACGCGGTTCGCCGCCTCGGGGCGGTCGGAAGGGGCCTTCAAGATGTGGTTGCGGCACGCCAAGCCGGCTCAGGGCCGTGTGGTGGTGGATGCCGGCGCCGTGCGCGCGCTCATCGACATGGGCACCTCCCTGCTGCCGGTGGGCGTGGTGTCGTGCGATGGGGACTTCCCCGCGGGCGAGGCGGTGCTCGTGGTGGGTCCGGACGGGCGCGAGGTGGGCAAGGGCATCACCGAACTGTCCGCCGGGGAGATCCGCGCGGTGCGCGGGATGCGGTCCGATGAGGCCCTGGGCGTGATCGCCGGGGGGTCGGCCGAGGTCATCCACCGTGATCGCTTCGCCCCGGCGGTGCGCTAGCGTGAACCGCGTATGACCACCACGCGGGCATCCCTCGACGACCTGCTCGACGCCGCCCGCTCGGCGGGCCGGGTGCTGGCCCGCATGGCGCCGGGTGAGAAGGCGGATGCCCTCGAGGCCGTCGCAGCGGCACTGGTGGGGCGGCGGGAGGAGATCCTCGCCATGAACGCCGAGGACGTCCGGGATGCCCGGCAGGCGGACGCCGGGGCGGCGATCGTGGATCGCCTCACTCTCGATGGGGACCGCCTGGCCGCCATGGCGCGGGGGGTGCGGGCGGTGGCGGCCCTTCCGGACCCCGTGGGGGTCGTGACCGGCGGCTGGCGTGTGCCCAACGGGCTGGAGATCGCCGCGACGCGGGTCCCGCTGGGCGTGATCGGTGTCATCTACGAGGGACGCCCCAACGTCACGACCGATGCGGCCGCGCTCGCCGTGAAGAGCGGTAACGCCATCGTGCTGCGGGGCAGTCGCATCGCTGCCCGGTCCAACCAGGTGCTGGGCGAGGTCGTCGCCACGGCCCTCTCGGGCACCGGGGTCCCCGATGGCGCCGTCACCATGCTGGGAACCGACCGGGAGGAAATGCTGCACCTGATCCAGGCCGAGGGCCGGATCGACCTCGTGATCCCCCGGGGCGGCGAGGACCTCAAGGCCTACCTCCAGAGCAACGCCCGTGTTCCCGTCATCTATGCGGCGTCGGGCAACTGCCACGTATACGTGGACGCGGACGCGGACCTCGACGACGCCGTCGCCATCGCCGTGAACGCGAAGGTGCAGCGTCCCGGTGTGTGCAATGCGTGCGAGACGCTCCTGGTGCACCGCGATGTGGCCGCCCGGTTTCTACCCACGGTGGCCGGGGCCCTGCTCGCGGAGGGGGTGGAACTGCGCGTGTCGGACGAGGTGCGCACCCACCTGGGCGACCTGGATGGGGACGTGGTGGCGGCCAGCGACGCCGACTTCGCCACCGAGTTTCTCGACCTCATCCTGTCGGTGGGAATCGTTGGCTCGGTGGACGAGGCCGTGGATCATGTGAATCGCTTCGGATCGGGCCACAGCGAGTCCATCATCACGGGATCGCTCGATGCGGCTCGCGCGTTCCAGCAGGGGGTGGACTCGGCCGTGGTGTCCGTGAACGCCTCCACGCGCTTCA
>SXQZ01000053.1 GCA_005792725.1 Actinomycetota bacterium | reverse complement strand
GGGCATCACGATCCTCGCCAAGAACACGGCGGTGACGCGCGGGGGCCTGACCATCAACATCATTGACACGCCGGGGCATGCCGACTTCGGCGGGGAGGTTGAGCGCGGGCTCTACATGGTGGATGGCTTGCAGATCCTCGTGGACGCCTCGGAGGGGCCCCTCCCCCAGAACCGCATCGTGCTGCGCAAGGCGCTGGAGGCGCGGCTGCCCGTCGAGCTGGTGGTCAACAAGATCGACCGCCCCGATGCCCGCGCCGCCGAGGTGCTGGACGAGGTCTACGAGTTGTTTCTCGACCTCGGCGCCGACGAGGCGCAGATCGACTTCCCGATCATCTACGCGAACGCCAAGGCGGGCACCGCGTCGCTGTCGCCGCAGGAGCAGGGTTCCGATCTCGCGGCACTGTTCGACGTGCTGCGCGACACCGTGCCGGCGCCGGGCTACACCGAGGGGGCGCCGCTGCAGGCGCTCGTCACGAATCTGGCGGCTGACCCCTACCTGGGCCGCCTGGCGATCTGCCGGGTGCACGAGGGGCGCATCCGCAAGGGCCAGCAGGTGACCTGGTGCCGCGCCGACGGCTCGATGTCGCCGGCCAAGGTCGTCGAACTATTCGTGACGCGGGATCTCGATCGCGTGCCGGTGGACGAGGCCGGACCCGGCGACATCATCGCCGTCGCGGGCATCGCCGAGGTCACCATCGGCGAAACCCTCGCCGACCCGGACGACCCGCGGCCGCTGCCGGTGATCAGCGTGGATGAGCCCAGCCTGGGCCTGACCATCGGGATCAACACGTCGGCGCTCGCGGGCCGGGAGGGCACCCGGCTCACGGCGCGCATGCTGAAGGACCGCCTCGATTCGGAACTGATCGGCAACGTCTCGTTGCGGGTGCAGCCCACCGACCGTCCGGACGCCTGGGAGGTGCAGGGGCGGGGCGAGCTGCAGCTGGCCGTCCTGGTCGAGACCATGCGTCGCGAGGGCTTCGAACTCACGGTGGGCAAGCCCGAGGTACTCATCCGTGACATTGGCGGCGTGCGCCACGAGCCCATCGAGCGCGTCACCATTGACGTGCCCGAGGAGATGATGGGCGTGGTCACGCAACTGCTCGCCCTCCGCAAGGGCCGCATGGAGCAGGTGGTGAACCACGGCACGGGCTGGATCCGCCTGGACTACCTCGTACCCGCCCGCGGGCTCGTGGGCTTCCGTACCGAGTTCCTCACCGAGACCCGCGGCACCGGCCTTCTGCACTCGGTGTTCGACGCCTGGCAGCCGTGGCAGGGGGAGATCCGCACACGCACCCGTGGCAGCCTCGTCGCCGACCGCACGGGCGTGGTCACGACGTTCGCGATGTTCGGCCTCCAGGAGCGCGGGGTGCTGTTCGTGGAGCCGGGCGACCCGGTGTACGAGGGAATGATCGTGGGCGAAAACGCCCGGGGCGATGACCTCGACGTGAACATCTGCAAGGAGAAGAAGCTCACCAACATCCGCTCGAGCACGGCCGACGAGCTCGAGCGCCTGGTGCCCCCGCGCACGATGTCGCTGGAGCAGGCCCTCGAGTGGGTGCGCGATGACGAGTGCGTGGAGGTGACGCCGCGGGACGTCCGCATGCGCAAGGTCATCCTTGACGCGACGCGGCGCGCGAAGGCCGTAAAGACGCGCAAGGGAGCCGCGGGGGGCTGACGCCCGGCGGGCGGCCCTGCGCCGGGTCCGACCCCCACCCCCGCCTAAGGGTCCACCTCCCGATGGGCAGGTGGACCCTCACCACCACGGCGCTCAGCCCGGGCGGGGCCGTGGTGGCACCGGTGGTGACGTCCGTCCGCGTGACGTCGCCAGCGCCCGGTGCGGACCCGGGCCTTCGCCGCAGCGCCGGCTACGGGCCGATCCGGTCCGCCCGTGGCCTCAGGACTCGATCACGCCTCTGGCCGGGGCGTTCGCCCGAGCCGCTCTCACTCAGTGGCCGGAGAGCGGTTGTCCATCGACCGGTGCGCCGTTGAGGCGCCGGCCGAGGAGCACGCGCACCGCCGTGACCGGAGAGCGGTTGTCAGTCGACCGGTGCGCCGTTGAGGCGCCGGCCGAAGAGCACGAGCACCGCCGCGACCGCGCCCGTGATGGCCATCACCCCCATGCCCCAGGCGAACGAGAGCCCCGCTGCGGGCAGCACCACGTACGGCGCGATGGCACCGCCGATGTGGCCGGTTCCGTCCGCAATGGATACGCCCCGGGCGCGGCGCGCCGATGTGAAGTGCTCGGCCGTGTAGACGTACATCACCGGCACGGCGAACCCGATGGTGACGGAGGCCACAAAGCCGAAGACCATGATCACCCCGGGTGACGGCCACAGGCCGACGATGACCAGGGAGATGGCCCAGGCCGCGAGTAACCCGACGATCATGGGCTTGCGCTCGATGCGCTCCCCGACCGCGAATGCGCTGAACCCCCCCACGACGAAGCCGAGCCCGGTGACCGACAGGAACCCGATGCTCGAGGAGAGGGAGAAGCCCTGATCGGTGAGCAGGGTGGGTGCCAGCGTGAGCCACGCGTAGTTGCCCACGTAGTAGACGAACCACACAGCGGTGAACAGCGCGGCGTACACCGCGAAGGCGTGCCGGCGCCGGGGGGGACGCGGGGGCGGCACACGCGGAAGGTGCGTCGCGCGGATCCGGCTGGGCGTCTCGCTCGCCCGCCGCTCGGCCTCGGCGACGATCGCGTCGGCCTCGCCGAGGCGATCGCGCGTCACGAGCCACCGGGGTGAGCCCGGTAGGTGCAGCCGGAGAGGAAGCACGACCACGGCCCCGACCGCCCCGATCAGGAGCAGCACGCGCCAGCCCCAGGCGAAGTTCGGCACGAGCACCATCGCGATGAATGGGACGGCGGCCATGCCCACGTAGCCGCATGCCGCGGCCAGCCCCCCCGCGCGCCCCCGCAGGCGCGCGGGCGAGATCTCGCCGATGTACGCGGTGGCGGCCGAGATCTCGGCGCCGATGCCCATCCCGGCGATGAAGCGGCCGACGCAGAGCACGGTGAGATCCTGCGAGAAGACCGCAATGAGCGAGCCGATGGAGAAGGTGATCACCGATAGCGTCAGCGCCAGGCGCCGCCCATACCGGTCGCCGATCACCCCGTCCAGGAGCGATCCCACCACATACCCGACGAGCCCCAGGGTGACCGCCATGGCGGCGGCCGACGACGAGATGTGGAACTGATCGGTGATCACGGGCAGCGCGTACCCGACGTTCACGATGTCGATGAACGCGAAGAACCACGCCGCGCCGACGGCCACCAGCACCTGCGGACGGTAGGGCCAGGTGGTCAGCGCATCAAGGCGCCCGAGCACCTGCTCCCCGGTCGGGGCGGCCCCCGTCACGGGACGATGGCCCCCAGGGCGATCGCCGGGAGCATCCCGGGCACGGCACGGACGCGCCCCACCTCATGCGCACGCAGGCGCCCCGCGCACCCGGGAACGGCGGGCACGGCGGGCACGGCGAACACGGGCTCCACCGACCGCTTCACGTCCCGGACGACGTCAGCGCCACGGGGCCGCGCGTTGCACGCCGGCCACCCGCGCGCCCGTCGGCGGACAGGGCCCGCGATCACCGTGACGTGCTCGTGGGTGGGGGCACGCAGGGCGTCGCGGTGCGTGCCGGCCGGCGTGACGATCTCGGCATGGAGGGGAACGGCATCCCGCATCGGCCCCACCGTACCAGCGGGACACGGGGCCCTATCCGCCGGTCACCATGGGTCCGACCGACGGGATGATCACCGCGGGGGCCAGGGCGAGGAGGGCGGGGCCGTCGGCACCGGGCGCGGCCACGACCTCGCCCCCGTGCACCACGAGAGCCCCGCCCGGCATGAGCGCGGCATGGGGGTCGGACCAGAGGGCCACCTCCCCCTCCCGGCCGGTGGGCACGGCCTGCATGCCCGGGGGCAGCGGGTCGCCCATGGTCCAGATGTCCCCGCCCGTCATGCGCGCGAGTGCCCCGGCGTCGCGCGGCTGGGCGGCGCGGGTGAGCATCACGTGGACGGGACCGCCCAGGCGCGCGAGGTCGCGGTTGATCGCACGCCGGAAGCGCTCACGGTCAGCGCCCGGAGCGGGCAGTACGGGGTCGACGAGCAGCATCGAGTCGCCGTGCTCAAGGTAGGCCGATGCCTCGTCGTTGCCATCCCCGGAGCGAACGGACCACCGCCACAGGCCCTCGTGGATGCAGGTGACCTCCATGGGCGGAAACGTAGGCACGGCGGGCAGGGCACGGCCCCGGTCGCGCGAACAACCCGGCGTGGGACGGCTCGCACGATGGCTCGGCAGGGAACTGGTCACCTGGCTCATCGCCGGCGCGGTGCTCGTGGCGGTTCTCGCGCTGTTCGCGCCGGTCGTCGTCGCCGCGGTGGTGGGCGCCGCGATCACGCTGGCGCTGGCGCTGGGCAGCTGGTCGCGCCGGGGCCGTGATGGCCTGGCGCGCCGACGCGGGCTGGCCGCCGCCGACGACCTGAGCGGCGAGGAGTTCGAGGACTGGCTGGCCCTCCGGTTCCGTGCCGCCGGATGGCGTGTGCGCCACACCCGCCCCACCGGCGACTTCGGTGCGGACCTGGTGCTGGGGCACGACCGGGTGGACGAGATCGTGGTGCAGGCGAAGCGGCAGGAGCGACCCGTCGGCGTCGCCGCGGTGCAGCAGGCGGCGGCGGCACGCATGCACTATGGCGTCACGGACGCGATGGTCGTGACCAACCGCACCTTCACGCCGGCGGCGATCGAGCTCGCCGGCAGCACCGGCGTGATCCTCTGGGACCGGGACGACATCGCCCGCGAACTCCTGGGCACCGGCGTGGCGATGACCCGGACCTGACGGGTTCCTCTGGACCGCCGGGCGGGTGCCCCGGATGGCAACCGGCCCCGGGATCAGCGTGACATCCGGGTCGCCCGGCCCGGTCCACCTTGCGCATCCGTCCGTCTGACGTAAACTCGAAGACGCAATGCCGTCAGTTCGACGTAAACTCAGCGCCCGCCACCCCGTTGTGATCGTCGGCTCGGGGCTCGCCGGGATGTCGGCGGCCCTGCGCGTGGCCGGGTGCATGCCGGTGGTGCTCATCACCAAGCATGGGCTGGGGGACGGCGGCACCTCGTGGGCGCAGGGCGGGATCGCGGCCGCCCTCGGCCCCGGTGACTCGATCGAGTCCCACGCGCACGACACCATCGCGGCGGGCGCGGGGACCTGCCGCCCCGATGCCGCCGTCGCCGTGTGTGGCGATGGCCCCGGCGTCGTCGCGGCGCTGGCCGATGCGGGTGTGGCGTTCGACCGCGCCCACGGCGCGTTGGCGCTGGCGCGCGAGGGAGCGCACTCCCTGCCGCGGGTCGCCCACGCGGGCGGGGATGCCACGGGGCGCCACGTGGTCGGGGCGCTCGTCCGCCTCGTGCGAGCGCACCCCGCGATCACGGTCCTCGAGCACGTCCGGGTGGACGACCTGTGGGTGGATGACGCGGGCATCGCCGGCCTGCGGCTCGCGTCGGACGAGATGATCCCGGCACAGGCCGTGGTGCTTGCCACCGGCGGCTCGGGCCACCTCTTTGGCCGCACCACCAACCCGGTCGGCGCCACCGCGGACGGGCCGGCCCTCGCCCGGCGGGCCGGAGCGGCCCTGATCGACATGGAGATGGTGCAGTTCCACCCGACGGCGCTCGCCGTGGGGCCGAGCCCGCTTGGCCTCATCAGCGAGGCCGTGCGCGGCGCGGGCGCCATGCTCTACGACGGTGACGGCAGGCCGGTGATGGCGGGCGTGCACCCGATGGGCGACCTCGGCCCACGCGACGTGGTGGCACGGGCCGTGTTCCGCCGTGCCCAGGAGTCCGGGCGCGACGTGGTGCTGAGCCTCGCCCACCTCGACCCCGTGCGAGTTCGGGCGCGCTTCCCCGAGGTCGCCGCGCTGTGCGCGGCCCAGGGCATCGACCTCGCCACGGATCCCGTGCCGGTGACACCAGCGGCGCACTACGCGATGGGCGGGGTGCTCACCGACCTGAACGGCCGTACGACCGTTCCCGGGCTCTGGGCCGTGGGCGAGTGCGCGTCCACCGGCCTGCACGGCGCGAACCGGCTGGCGTCGAACGGCCTGCTCGAGGCCGCCGCCCTGGGCCGGCGCGCCGCCGACGACGTGGCGGCGGGTGGTGGCGAGGCCGCGCCCGGGC
>SXQZ01000052.1 GCA_005792725.1 Actinomycetota bacterium | reverse complement strand
CTCCCCCACCTCCCCATCCCCGCGCGTGGCGCCCACGGCCAGCACGCCGTCCTCGTATGTGAGCGACACGGCGAGGCCATCAATCTTGGGCTCCACCACGTAGCGGGCATCCGCGCCCGACATCCCCTCCTGCCCCAGCACCACCTCGAGCCGGCGGTTCCAGTCGTACAGTTCGTCCCCGCCCCGGGCGTTGGCGAGGCTCAGCATCGGCTGCAGGTGACGGTGCGGCGCGAACTTCTCGGACGGCTCCGCGCCCACCCGCTGCGTGGGCGACGCGGGCGTCACGAGATCCGGGTGCGCCGCCTCGATGGCCTCGAGCTCGCGCATCCACTCGTCGTACACGGCATCGTCGACCGTGGGGTCATCGCGCACGTAGTACCGGTGCGACGCGTCGCGGATGAGAGCGTGCAGGTCCCGGGCGCGCGTCGCGGCCCGCCGGGTGCTCACGCCGCCTGCGCCATCAGGTACGCCGCGAGCGCGGGCACGTCATCCACCACCACGTCGGCGTCGGCGATCGCCTCGCGCGGGAAGAAGCCCCACGTCACGCCCACGCTCACCATCCCCGCGGCCCGGCCGGCGGCGACATCGAAGGGGGCGTCCCCCACGTAGCAGGCATCATCCGCGGAGCCACCGAGGCGCTCGAGCGCCACGAGCAGCGGATCGGGCGCCGGCTTGTGCACCGGGGTGTCCTCGACGGCGACCACCACCTCGATGCCACGGGCGACCTCGGGCAGCGCGTCGAACGCCAGTCGCGCGGTGGGACCCGACTTCGACGTGACCACCCCGATGCGGCACCCGGCCTCCTTCAGCCCGGCCAGCATGTCGGCGACACCGGGGTAGGGGCGGATGAGCTGCGCGGTGTGCGCGTGGTTCCACGCGCGCTGCGCCTCCAGCAGTTCCTGCGCCCGGTCCCGGTCGAACGCCGCCATCTGCTCGATGAGGGGGCGCCCCACGCCGGCAAGGAGGACATCGTCCGGAAGGTCCCTGCCCAGGACCGTGGTGACCGCATGGCGGTGCGAGAGCCGGATGAGCTCGACGGTATCGACCACGGTGCCATCGAGGTCGAACAGGACCGTGCCGAATCGCGGCACCGGGTCAGGACACCCCAGCCACCGACGCGAGCAGCGAATCGATCTCCCACCGGGCCATGCGGTCCATGCCCTCGAGGTCGGTGAGATCGAAGTGCAGCGGCGTGACCGAGAGCAGGTTGTCGTCGATCGCCGAGAGATCGGTGCCCGGCTGCATGTCGTGGCTCATCGGCTCACCGTAGATGCGGAAGTGCCGGGACGAGCCCTCCGTGCCCTCCAACACGAGTGAGTCGTCGTAGACCCGGCGCCCGAGCCGCGTGACCCTCGCGCCCGCGAGCCCGCCGGGCGGCACGCCGGGACCGTTGACGTTGAAGATCACGTGCCGTGGGAACCGCTCCGCACAGGCGAGGGGCGCCAACCTGGCGGCGAAGGCCGTGACCGCCGCGAAGTCGTACTCGTGGCCGGGCCCGCTGCCGCCGCCGAGGGCATCCTGGCTCACGGCGATGGCGGGGATACCCAGCATCACCCCCTCGAGTGCGGCGGCCACGGTGCCGGAGTAGGTGACGTCGTCACCGAGGTTGAGCCCGAGGTTCGCGCCGCTGACCACCACGTCGGGCGGGCCGCCGATCAGCCCCAGTGCCCCCAGGCGCACGCAATCGACCGGCGTACCGCTGATGGAATACGCTGGATGGCCATCCGCCATCTCCACCTCGTCCACCACGAGGGGATCGTGGATGGTGATGCCGCGTGCGATGGCGCTGCGGTTGGTGCCGGGCGCGATGACGAACACCTCGCCCAGATGATCCATGGCCTTCCGCAGGGCGAGGATGCCGGGCGCATGGACGCCGTCGTCATTGGTCACGAGGATCCTCAACGGACGACCAATGGTAGCCCCGGGCGCGGGGACGTCCCGCACTGCCTGCATCGCCACCGTAATCCGATGCCGTCTTGATACCGTCCGCATGCCTTCCGTACATTATCCGGACGTACTCTGCGACGGGATGGAGACGATGGCACCCAGGAAGACCGATCGGATCGAGATCCGGGTGGCCCCGGAGCAACGCCAGATGCTGGAGCAGGCCGCGTGGTACGAGGGGCTCACCCTCAGCGCCTTCGTGCTGGGCGTGGCTGCCGAGCGCGCGGAGCAGGTGACCGACACCTTCCGCGGCACCGCCGTGTCGCCCGAGAAGTTCGCGGAACTACTGGCGTGGCTCGACGAGCCGCCGGTTGCCAACGCGAAGCTCACGGAGGGCTTCCGTCGCCTCCGTGAGTTGCGGGCAGGGGCGGACACGTTCGAATGACGATGGCCTTCGCGCCGGTCGCCGCCGAGCACGACCTCTCACGGCTCGACAGCGGGAACATCGCCCTCGACAGATGGCTCGCACGCAGTGCCCTGCACGCCGAGGCCATGCGGACCACGCGCACGTTTGTGTGGAGCGTTGACGGCACGGTCGTGGCCTACTACGCCCTCGCTGCGCACTCGGTGCCCCGGGCTGACGTACCGTCATCGCTGGGGCACGGGTCGCCCGCCGTCATCCCCGCCTACCTGCTCGCGAAGATCGCACTCGCTCAGCGCCTGCAGGGGCGTGGGCTCGGCTCGTCCCTGCTCGGCGATGCGATGGAGCGCTGCCTGCTGGCAGGTGTCAGCGCCGGCGCCCGCCTCGTGGTGGTAGACGCCGCGGACATGAGGGCGGCCACGTTCTACCGGGCCCGCGGGTTCACCCACACGCTGGTACCCGGCCGCCTCGCGCAGAAGATCGGTGACGTGGCCGAGGCCTACCTCGGTGACCCTGCGTAACGCACGACCCCTGGGCGCCGGGGGCGGTTCCCGGGTGCCTCACACCGGGGGAACGCGGTAGCGCACCTCCACCAGGGTGAGCGCGTGCGGGGGTGCGGTGCGGCCGGCCTCGGAACGGGTGGCGCCGGTGAGCAGCGCCGCGTAGGAGGACACGCTGCGGGTGCCGCGGCCGACCTCCAGCATCGTTCCCACGATCACGCGCACCATGTGGCGCAGGAAGGCGTCGGCCTCGATGCGCAGCACGAGTTCGTCTGACTCCCCGCGCCAGGCGCACTCGAGGACCGTGCGCTCGAAGAAGACATGCTGGGTGCCGGTGGGCGTGAAGGCCGTGAAGTCGTGCTTGCCACATGTCGCCGCCGCACAGGCATCGAGGGCCGCCCGGTCGAGCGGTGGACCCACGTGGCGCAGCGTCCGGTCGCGGCGCAGCGGCGAGGGCGGGCCGACGAGGATGCGGTACTCGTACACGCGGCTGAGGGCATCCGCGCGCGCGTCGAAGCCGTCCGGTGCCGCTGCCGCCGCACGCACCGCGACATCATCGGGAAGCAGGCCGTTGAGCGACCGCAGCAACCGCTGGGCGTCGGGCACGCACGCCCGAATGCCGTCCGCACGCGACGCGTCCCCCGGATCGCTCCCGTCACCCACGCCGCCCGTGCCCGTGCCCGCCCGCATCTCGACGCTCACCACCTGGGCGATGGCGTGCACCCCGGCGTCGGTACGGCCGGCCACCCGCACCTCGGGCCGTCGCCCCAGAGCGACTGCGAGGGCGTCCCGGAGGACGCCCTCGATGGTCCGCTGCCCGGGCTGCTCGGCCCAGCCCGCGAATCCCGCGCCGTCGTACTCGATGTCGAGGCGCAGCACGGGCATGGCCGCGTCGCTAACTCAGGTTGGTGGGGGTCAGCCCGAACGAGCTGGCCCGGAAGCCGTAGACGGCGTAGAGCGCCGTGGCCGACCTCAGCACCTGCACCGAGCCCCACTGGTTGGTCATGTTGAGCGTGGCGTACGCACTGCCCGGCTTGGTCACCGTTGACCACGTCCACCCGTTGTTGGCACCGAGCCGGCGCTCGGTCACCTTGACGCCGTTGGTCTGCTGCAGCCACACGAAGACACTCGCCTGATTGCTCGTCTTGTTCCGGCGCTGGGCCTGGACCACGAGGCGGTACATCCCGTTGCTCACCGAGGCGATGGTGGCCTTCGTCGAGGTGGGCGCGCAGGGCGGGCCCCCGGGGAACAGGTCGTTCTCCACGGCCGGTGGGATCGAGTTGACGTTGTCGCAGAAGTTCACGCCACCGTCAACCACCGTCCACAGGCTCCCCGAGCCGGTGAGGACGGTCCACTGGACCGGGATCACGGACGCGTACTTCGCGATCGGCTTGATCTGCGCCCGGGCGAAGGCGGAGTTCGCCGAGCTGATCGCGATGTTCTGCACCGTGTACTCGCTGTACGTGTACCCCTGGGTCTGCGTGGTCCAGTAGTTCACGCCGGCGACGATGCCGTTGATCTGCGTCTGATTGGCGGCCGTCGTGGCGATGGCCGATGTCGCGCCCACGGCCAGACCGCCCAGGGCGATCACGGTGACGGCGCTGGTGCGGATCCGGGACATTGAGGAGTCTCCTAGGCCGATGTGGTCGGCACGGGGCGCGAGAGCTCCAGCAGCACCATCGGCGCGGCGTCGCCCTGGCGGGGCCCGAGCTTGGTCACACGAGTGTAACCACCCGGCACCCCGTCGAACACCGGAGCGATGTCGTCGAAGAGCCGGTAGGTGATCGGCTTGTTGCGCAGCAGCGAGATCGCCTGGCGGCGGGCGTGCAGCGTGCCCTGCTTGCCGAGGGTGATCGCGCGCTCGGCCGTCTGGCGGGCGAGCCGCGCCTTCGTCTCGGTCGTCTGGATGCGCCCGTGCTCGAGCAGCGCCACGGCCAGATTCGCCGCCATCGCAGTGCGATGGGCGCTGTCACGGTTGAGCTTGGGGCCGCGCCTGCGGTGTCGCATGGTGTCTCCGGTACCGGTGCTTGGTCGGGATCAGTCGTCGCGGAGCGCCAGGCCGTGGCGGGCCAGGTTCTCCTTGACCTCTTCGATGCTCTTCTTGCCGAAGTTCGGGATGGCCGACAGGTCGTCCTCGGTCTTCGACAGGAGGTCGCCGATGGTCTCGACGCCCACGCGCTTGAGGCAGTTGTACGAGCGCACGCCCAGCTCGAGCTCCTCGATGAGAATGCTGGCCATCTCGCCACCGGGCGGCGGCGTCTCCGGCTCCGCCTCGGCCAGCAGCCGGATGTCCTTGGGGTCGGCGAAGATCGCCAGCCGCTCGATCAGGATCGCCGACGCCTGGGCCACCGCGGTGCGCGGGTCCACGGAGCCGTCGGTCTGGACGTGGAGGATGAGCTTGTCGTAGTCGGTGCGCTGGCCCACCCGGGCGGCACCCACCTCGTAGCGCACGCGGCGCACGGGCGAGAAGTTCGAGTCCACCGGGATCACGCCGATGCTCGAGCCCGGGCCCTTGTTCTGGTCGGCCACCACGTACCCGCGGCCACGGGCGATGGTGAGCACCATGTCCAGGGAGGCGCCGGCCTCGAGGTTGGCGATCTCGAGTTCAGGGTTGAGGATCTCCAGATCGGACGGGCACCGGATGTCGCCGGCCGTCACGGTGCCCGGCCCCTGGCGCATGAGTTCGACCTCGATCTCGTCGGCCTCGCCCACCAGGCGGCACACCAGTCCACGCAGGTTCAGGATGATGTCCGTGACGTCCTCGCGCACGCCCGTTACCGTGGTGAACTCGTGCTGCACGCCGTCGATCTTCACCGAGGTGACGGCGGCGCCCTCGAGGGACGACAGCAGGACGCGCCGCAGCGAGTTGCCGAAGGTGTGGCCGAAGCCGCGGTCGAGCGGCTCCACCTCAATGCGGCCGAGCGTGTCCGACTCGGGCTCATAGGACATGCGCGGGGTGTGGGTGTCAAGCACTGTGCCTGCTCCTCCCGGCTCCGGGGCCGGTGATGTGGTGAACGCGGATCCGGGTCCGGCGGCCTCGGCCGGGACCCCCGCGTCAGGGGCGCCCCGCCATCGCGCGTGCCGGCTCCGGGGTGACGACTACTTCGAGTAGAGCTCCACGATGAGCTGCTCGCGCACCGGGGTGTCGATCTCGGTGCGGTCCGGCGCCTTGAGCACCTTTCCGGACAGCGACTCGTGGTCGGCCTGGAGCCACGGGGCCACGGAGGCCCCGATCTCGGTGGCGCCGCGCACGGTCTCCGTGGCGCCGGACTCCGGCTTGATCGTGATGATGTCGTCGGGACGGCACTGGTAGGACGGGATGTCCACGCGCCGGCCGTTGACATGGATGTGGCCGTGGCGCACCAGCTGCCGGCCCTGGCGGCGCGAGGCCGCGAAGCCCAGACGGGTGACCACGTTGTCGAGCCGCAACTCGAGCAGGCGCAGCAGGTTCTCACCGGTGATGCCGGGCTGACGGCTGGCCTTCTCGTAGTAGCGGCGGAACTGCTTCTCGAGCACGCCGTAGTAGCGGCGGGCGCGCTGCTTCTCGCGCAACTGGATCAGGTACTCCGACTGGCGGATCCGTCCCCGGCCGTTCTGGCCCGGCGGGTAGTTGCGGCGCTCGATGGCGCACTTCTCGGTGAGGCAGCGCGAGCCCTTGAGGAAGAGCTTCTCCCCCTCACGGCGGCACTGCTTGCACTGCGGGTCGCGATCACGTGCCACGTCGGCCTCCTAGACGCGGCGCCGCTTGCGCGGGCGGCAGCCATTGTGGGGGACGGGACTCACATCGGTGACCGAGGTCACCTCGAGGCCGGCGGCCTGCAGCGAGCGAATCGCGGTTTCGCGACCCGAACCCGGGCCTTTGACGAATACGTCGACCTTGCGGACGCCGTGTTCCTGGGCGCGCTTGGCGGCTTGCTCTGCAGCGAGCTGCGCAGCGAACGGCGTCGACTTACGCGAGCCTTTGAAGCCGACCTCGCCTGAGGAAGCCCAGGCAATAACAGCACCAGCAGGATCCGTGATGGTCACGATGGTGTTGTTGAACGTGCTCTTGATGTGAGCGGCCCCGTGCGGGACGTTCTTCTTTTCCTTGCGGCGGGTCTTCTGACCCTTCTTCGCGCCGGACGGGGTGGCTTTCTTCGGTGGCATTACTTGGCCTTCTTCTTACCGGCGATGGTGCGCTTGGGGCCCTTACGGGTGCGCGCGTTGGTCTTGGTGCGCTGCCCGCGCACCGGCAGTCCGCGGCGGTGCCGCAGTCCCTGATAGCAGCCGATCTCGATCTTGCGACGGATATCGGCCTGCACCTCGCGGCGCAGATCGCCCTCCACCTTCAGGGTGGCCTCGATGTAGTCGCGCAGCTGGGTCAGCTGATCGTCGGTGAGATCCTTGCTGCGCAGGTCACGGTCGATGCCGGTGGCCGCCAGGATCTCCTGGGAG
>SXQZ01000004.1 GCA_005792725.1 Actinomycetota bacterium | reverse complement strand
GGGCTGATGGCCGCGTACGCCGAGGGGCTCAACGTGCTCCGCCACGCCGATGCGGGTTCGGCGGAGCGCGTCGCCGACTCCGAGACGGCACCGCTCGCCGACCCCTCCATGTACCGGTACGACATCGACGTGCCCGCCGTCGCCGAGCTCTGGCGCCGGGGCAGCGTGGTGGGGTCGTGGCTCCTCGACCTCACCGCCGCGGAGTTGCTGCGGGACCCGGGCCTCGACGGCTTCGCGGGGCACGTGGCCGACTCCGGCGAGGGCCGCTGGACCGTCCAGGCCGCGGTGGACGAGGGGGTGCCCGTGCCCGTGCTGTCCGCGGCCCTGTTCAGCCGGTTCGCGAGCCGCGGCAACGACGACTACGCGAACGCGGTGCTGTCGGCCATGCGCAAGGGTTTCGGCGGGCATGAGGAGGGCACCGCGTGACCGACCGCGCGGACTGCCTCGTGCTGTTCGGGGCCACCGGGGATCTGGCGTACCGCAAGCTGTTCCCTGCGCTGCAGGCGCTGGAGGACCGGGGATTGCTGGGCATGCCCGTGGTGGGCGTCGCCCGCGAGGGCTGGACCCTCGAACGTCTGCGCGAGCGCATCCGCGCATCCCTGCATGAGGCGGGGGTGCCCGACGGGGACGCCGCCGGCGAGCGCCTGATCGCCTCGATGCGGTACGTGCACGGGGAGTACTCCGACCCGGGTACCTTCAAGGACCTCGCGGCGGTGCTCCACGACGTCTCGCAGCCGGTCTTCTACCTGGCGATCCCGCCCGACCACTTCGGCGACGTCGTTGACTCATTGTCGCGCCACGGGCTCACCGCACGGTGCCGGGTGGTGGTGGAGAAGCCGTTGGGTCGCGATCTGGAGTCGGCGGCGGCGCTCAACCGGATGCTGGCATCGGAGCTCGCCGAGGACCAGATCTACCGCATTGATCACTTCCTGGGCTATGAGCAGGTGCAGAACCTCCTGGTCGCCCGCTTCGGGAACACCATGCTCGAGCCCCTGTGGAACCGGCGGTACGTGAGCCAGGTGCATATCGAGATGACCGAATCGTTCGGCGTCGAAGGGCGCGGGGCGTTCTACGAGACGGTGGGGTGCCTGCGCGATGTGGTGCAGAACCACCTGCTGCAACTTGTGTGCATCCTTGCCATGGATCCACCGGTGTCGATGGCGGCCGACGCCATCGCCGACGAGAAGCTGAAGGTGCTGCGATCCATCA
Source organism: Actinomycetota bacterium (assembly GCA_005792725.1). Classification (GTDB taxonomy): domain Bacteria; phylum Actinomycetota; class Thermoleophilia; order Miltoncostaeales; family Miltoncostaeaceae; genus SYFI01. Next base: position 9,214 of record SXQZ01000004.1, on the reverse strand, counting down.
CCCCGCTGACGCGGGACGCGATCGTCCGCGGGCAGTACGAGGGGTACCGCGAGGAGCCCGGCGTCGCGCCGGGAAGTGATGTCGATACCTACTGTGCGCTGCGCTTGGAGATCGATTCATGGCGGTGGGCCGGGGTGCCCTTCACCATCCGCGCGGGGAAGGGGATGTCCGGCACGCTCACCGAGGCGGTGGTCGAGTACGCCGCCCCGCCGCGGCAGCTGTTCCCGGACGCCGGCGGGACGTTCGAGCCCAATCGGATGCGTTTCCGCATGAAGCCGGACGACCTCATCGAGTTGAGCATGCAGGTGAAGCAGCCCGGTGACCGCGTGGTGATGGACACGGTGGACCTGTCGGTCCATTACGCCACGCGGCTCGGCCTACCCGGCCCGGCCGCGTACGAGCGCCTGCTGGGGGATGCCATCACGGGGGAGCGCAGGCTGTTCGCCCGCGGCGACCTGGTCGAGGAGCAGTGGCGGGTGATCCAGCCCCTCCTCGACGACTCCCCACCGGTGCAGCCCTATTGGCGCGGCAGCATGGGGCCGGCAGCGGCCGACCGGCTTCTGCCCGGTGACCTCCCCGCGATGCTGAGCAGCCCGCACGTTCCTGCCGTCCCCTGATGGGGGCAATCGGAATCGACGTCGGGGGCAGTGGCATCAAGGCCGCGGTCGTGGACCTCGCAACCGGAACGTTCACGGGCGAGCGGGTGCGCGTGGACACTCCCACGCCGGTGACGCCGGATGCCGTGGTGTCGGCGACCCGTGCGCTCATCGCGCCCTTCCCCGGGGGCCTGCCCGTGGGCGTCGGGTTCCCGGCCCCGGTGATCGCGGGCGTCACCACGACGGCGGCACATGTGGATCATGGATGGGTGGGCGCTCCGGCACGCGATCTCTTCACCCGGGGCCTGGGCCGTCCCGTGGCCGTCCTGAATGACGCCGATGCCGCCGGAATCGCGGAGGCCCGCTTCGGCGCGGCCCGCGGCCACCCGGGCGTGGTGATCCTCCTGACCCTCGGGACCGGGATCGGGTCGGCCGTCATGCACGGCGGGGTGCTCCTGCCGAACACCGAACTCGGGCACGTTGAGGTTCGTGGCGTGGAGGCGGAGGCCCGTGCCGCGGCCGCGGTACGTGAGCGGGAGGGCCTCTCGTGGGCCGCATGGGCGGAGCGCCTGTCGGAGGTGATCACGGTCATCGACGGCATCCTGTGGCCCGATCTCGTGATCCTCGGGGGCGGTGTGTCGCGCAAGGCCGCCAGGTTCATCCCCCTGCTGGACGTCCGTCCTCCCGTGATGGCCGCGGTGCTGGAGAACCGCGCCGGGATCATCGGGGCCGCGGCGGTGGCCGCCGGGGACGTGCGCACGTGATCATCACCCGCACGGCCGGGCACCTGCGGGTCGTGCGCCAGGTCGCCCATCAGGATCAGTGCGGACGGCTGGTCGCCGCCTGGGGCAACGCGGCGTTCGCCCGCCCGGATCCATGGCAACCGGTCGTCACGGCGGCCTCGTGCCACGACGAGGGCTGGCGCACCCCGGACGAGCACCCGCAGGTCCGCGCCGACGGCCGCCCCCGGGGCTTTGATGCCATGGAGGGGGAGGCGCACGCGGCCATCCACCGCGCCAGCGCCCACGCCGCCGCCACCCGCGGGGACCGGGTCGGGCTGCTGGTGGGCATGCACGGAGCCGGGCTGATGATGCGGCACCTCGGCCTGGATGGCCCCGTAGCGGCCGGGGCCGGGTGCTCATCGGCGGCGCAGGGCCTGCTGCGGTCGCACGCGGGGGTGGCGCACGCGCAGAGGACCCGCATCGGGGAGGGGGCCGCCCTCGCCGGGTGGGCCTGGGCCGCGTACCGGATCCTGCAGGCCGTGGACCTCCTCAGCCTCTACCTCACCTGGACGGGCCTCGTGGCCGGGGAGTCGTGGATGCTGCGGCGGGTACCGCGGGTGACCGGGGACGAGCGCGGGGTTGGGATCACGGTGACCCCGGTGGACGGCCTCACCTGCGCGGTGAATCCGTGGCCATTCGCCACCGGGCGGGTCGAGGCGCCCGTCGAGGTCCGCATGATCGCCGATCGGCCCTACCCGCGGGGCGAGGACTTCGGGTCTGCCCTCCAGTCGGCCCGCCCGGAGGTCCTGCTCATGGCGGTCGTCGCCGCTTAGTGCTCGTACTTGAAGCTGATGAGCAGGCGCACGCGGTAGCGGTCCACGGTCCCGTCCGCGATCGTGACGTCCTGCTTCACGACCTCGGCGACCCGGAGGTCGCGCAGCGTGCTGGAGGCGGTCTCGACGGCCAGCCGGGTGGCGGCCTCCCACGAGTCGCCACTGGTCCCAACGATCTCGATGACCTTGTACACGCTGTCCGTGGACACTGGATTCCTCCCCGCTCGCCGTCCGCGCTCATCCGCGGGCCGATCGGATTGTGGCGCGTGGTACAGGGCCGCCGCAACCCGGCATGCCCGGGCCCGCCCCACAACGGGAGCACCGTCCCCCGTGGGGAGTGGCGTCCATCCGGGGGACGCCGGCTGGTGGCCGGCCCGCCGCCGCGCCCCGTCCGGCGCGGCCGTGCGTCACCAGAGTGGTGGTGGCCCGAGGTCGGTGCCGGCGATGGTTGCCGAGATCGTGATGGTGCCCTCGGTCCTGAGACGCTCGATGTGCGTACGCGCCCGCGCGATCAACTCCGGGCATGCCGAGAGCACCACGCGCCCCGCCCGGGCATCTCCGATGACGGCCCATCGGTCCCCGGGGGCGTCAAGGCACCGCCGGGCGAGCGTGGCGCAGGCAACCGCGTCGATGACCGCGGCCTCGTCCAGGGCGGCGAGATCGCCGCTGCGCCCGCTGCGCGGCCAGGCGGAGAGGTCTGCGCGGGGTTCCAGCAGGGCCCGTGCCGGCGCCAGGCCGTCGTGCCGGGCGCGCCCCCCGCGCGGGCGGAATGGGGGCGGCCTCACGCCGAGCCAGGCCGCGCGATAGGCGCCCATGTCCAGCGGGGGGTCATCCGGCGGGTGCTGCTGCTCCCACATGGCCTGCCGCAGCACCTGGTCGGGCAGCGCCTCCGCCACGACGTGACCACGCGCCGCGAGGGCGGCGGCAAGGTCCACGCCCGGGGCGCCCCCGTGCACCGCCTGCATGCGCGCGGGCGTCACGGGGAACGCCGCGACGTCGAGCCAGGCCAGTACGTGCTCCGCGTCCCGGCGGCCCCGCACCTCGGGAACCGCGAGCGGGGCATCCACCAGGACCAGCGCGGGATCATCCCCCACGGACCCTACGATCTCCGCAGCAGTGCGGCACATCCGCACCTCGGACAGCACGTTTCCCGCGGTCATCCCGGCCACGGCCGAGCGTGCGGGTGCGTCCGGACGACGGGCGTCCCCCACGAGATGGATGCCGACGGCGCGCACGCTGCGAGGGTAGCGACACGCACCTGCACGCGGGATTTCGTCGCTCTCCGCTAGCCTCTCGCGCTGGACATGGCCGCGTCCGCCGCGGCCCACCCCGATCCGGTTGGAGACATGAGTTCGATCCTGCTCCTCGTCATCTCGCTCGCAGCGCCCTGGGTGGTGCAACTCGCCCCGCCGCGCCAGCGTCTCATCGCGGTGGTCGCCGTCATCGCCGTGCTGCTGCTGTTCGGCATCTTCAGCGGCAACCCGCTCGCGATGTGGCAGTTCTGGATTGGGGTCATCATCGGAATCCTGAGCGTCGTCCTGTTCCTCAAGATGGGATCACGCCGACCCCGCCGCCGCCGGTGGGAGGATGACGAGGAGGCGGAGCCAACCGGCGAGCTCTAGGGCCGTCGGCGGGGCCCGGCGCCGCTAGGCGGCGTTGGGCTCGAGGTTCTCCGCGATCAACTGGTCGGCCCGCTTCTGGTCCGCCATCTGGAGGAGGCCCTTCTTGAGCTGGGCGACGCCCTTCGCCTTCTCGCCGGTGGCGATGAGCGCAAGTCCGAGGGCGATCGGGCCATCCTCGTAGTTCGGGTCGAGGCGGGCGGCCTCGGTGGCCGCAGCGATCGCGCCGTCGTACTGCTTCGTGGCGACGAGGGCGTAGGCCAGGAAGGCGTTGGCGACCGCATTACCCGGGTCGGCCGCGACGGTGGCCTGGAACACCGGGACGGCGTCGCCCGTGCGCTCGAGGCGCGTCAGCACGAGCCCCTGACCGAGTAGCGCGGGCGCCAGGGCCGGATCCTTGGCGGTGGCGGCCCCGTAGGCCGCGAGAGCGCCCTTGAGGTCGTCCCGGGCGATGAGGATCTCGCCCCGCAGCATCTGCCCGATGGCGGTGGCCCGGAGGCCCGCAGGCCATGTGTCGAACTGCGCCTGGGCCTCAGCGGGCTTGCCCGCGTCCAGCCGGTCCCGTGCGCTGGCGAGCAGGAAGCCGAGGGTGCGCGGGTTGCGCCTCACCAGCACCGTGAACGTCTTCGCGTAGTCGGGCGCCGGATTCCAGTCGGGCGGGACCTGGAGGGTGCCCATGCGGACCTCGGCTCCGCGCCGGTACTCGATGGGCACCGGGGTGTCCGCCGGCAGCGCCTTGAGGGCGGCGGTCCACTGACCCGGCGTGATCACATCGAGCCCGTTGACCTTGGTGATGACGTCGCCACGCCGCACGCCCGCGGTCACCAGATTGCCCTTCGCCGCGACGGCGGTCACCAGCTGCCCGCCCGGGCTGATCTTCAGCTGCCGCGCGATGGCCGGCAGGTTCGGGACGACGTAGCCATCCAGGCGGCCGCGCGGCGGCGTGAGGGTGAGCGTGAAGGGACGCTTGAGCACGCGGCTCGCGGTCCCGCGGGCGCCCGTGGCGGTGATCGCGGCCGAGTACCTGCCCGGGGCGAGCTGGTAGCCCTGATCGGTCACGGCCTGAACCAGGAACCACACCGGACCGGCCGCGTGATCCTGTCGACCGGTGATCGTGCGGACGACCTTCTTCTCCTTCACGCTGGTGATCCGGATCGTCACCGTGGCGTCGCACGACGAAATCAGGCCCAGCATGAAGCGTGCATGGCCCTGCTGCGCGGTGATGACGCTGCGCAGGCGTACGGCCGACAATGTCGGCGCGCCGGAACACGGCTTCGCCGCGGTCGTCGTCGCGGTGGTCGTCCCCGCAGCGGACGTCGTACCGTTGGTCGTGGTCCCCTGTGTCGGCTTGGCCCCGGCCAACATCGGCACGGTGAAGGTGGCCAGGGTCAGGGGGACGGCCAGCAGAGCTGATCGGCGCATGCGCCCACGATACCAGCCCTTGCTAGCGTCGCCGCCCGTGGATGTTCCGCTGCCCACACTTGAGGTGCTCGAGCGCACGCGGCGCGGTGAGGCGGTGGAGGCCGCCGATGTGGCGGCCCTCGTCAACGCCTGGGCCACCGGAGCGGCATCCGACGCCCAGATGGCGGCGTGGTGCGCGACCGCGGGGATGCAGGGGGTGCCATACGAGGCGGCCCTCGCGGTCGTCGCGGCCCTCCTCGCGGGTGGGGACCGCCTCGAGCTGCAGCGCCTCGGGCCGACGGTGGACATCCGGAGTACCGGTGGCGTGGGCGACTCCGCCCTCGTCGTCGTCGCGTCGTGCCTTGCCGCCGCCGCCGGCGCGATCGTCGCCTCGACGGGTGCACGCTCCATCGCGCATGTCGGGGGGGTCCTGGATGCGGTGTCGGCGATGCCAGGGATGGACAACGCCATGGCGGTGGACCGTTGGGTCACGCAGGCACGCGACGGGGGGATGGTGATCGCCGAGCCGGGCGAGCGCCTCGTCCCGGGCGAGCGCCGCCTCGCGGACCTGAGGGACTCCACCGCAACGGCCGAGGGCGATGTGCTCGTGGCCGTGGCCACCGCGGCCCGGGGCATCAGCGGCGGAGCCGGCGTGATCGCCGTCGCGATTCCGGCCGGGTCGGGCGGCCTGCTGCCCGACCTCGACCATGCCCGCCACGCCGCTGGCCTGCTCGAGGCGCTGGGTGGGGCATGGAACCGGGTGGTGACCGCGGTCCCCGTGGTACGGGCGGAGCCGCTGGCCGGCGTCGCCGGGCACTCGCTCGAGCTGCGCGAGGCCCTTGCGGTCCTCGCCGGGGACGGCGACCCCGCCCTGGCCGAGTCCGCGTGCACCCTAGCGGGTGCGGCCCTCGTCGCGGCGGGGCTGGGCGACGACGTGCTCTCCCTGCGCGCGATGCTCGGAGATGGCCGGGCCGCGGCCGTCGCCGAGCGCTGGATCGCCGCGCAGGGTGGCGACCCCGCCATCGTGTCGGACCCCGGGCGGTTGAGCGTGGCCGTGGTCCGTTCGACCCTCATCGCGACCGACGGGGGCGCGGTGCAATCGGTGGATGCCGGCATCGTGGGCACGGCGGCCCGCTGGCTTGGCGCCGGACGCCTGGATCCCGGTCAGGTCGTTGACCCCAGCGTGGGCGTACAGGTGGTCGCACGGGCGGGTGCGCGCGTGTCCGCGGGTGATGTCCTGGCGGTGGTGGAGGCGTCGGACGAGTGGATGGCGGATCGGGCGCTTGCCATGTTGCGCCCGGCGTTTGATGTGGTGGATTGATGCCGGAACTGCCGGAGGTCGAGACCATCCGCCGCCAGTTGGCCGAACGGCTGGACGGTCGCGTCATCGCGGATCTCGTGGTCCTGGATCCCGTGCTCGTCGCCCCCGGCGATCCCCGTGCATTCGCGCAGGCGGTGCGCGGGCAGGCCATCGGCGACCTCACGCGCGCCGGGAAGTACCTCCTGATCGAACTCAGGGGGGGTGAGGCCCTTGCGCTGCACCTGGGGATGAGCGGGCAACTGCTGTGGAGCGCCGACGACGGAAGTGCGGTGACCCCCTATGCGCGCGCCATCCTCCGGCTCGACGACGGCGGGCTGCTCACCTTCGCGGACCCCCGGCGGTTCGGACGGGCGTTCCTGCTGCCGCGCGGCCGCGCGGCCCGGGCGAGGGCGTGGGGGGGCCGTACGGGCGTGGACGCCATGTCCGCGCGGTTCACCGCGCGGACGCTGGAGCGGTCGCTGCACGGACGGATGGCGCCCGTGAAGGCGCTCATCCTGGATCAGCGCATCGTCGCCGGGGTGGGCAACATCTATGCCGATGAGTCCCTGTTCCGGGCCCGGGTGCATCCGGGCCGGCGGGGTGGGACGCTGTCGCACGATGAGGTCGGGCGTCTGCACCGCGGGATCCGTGATCGCCTGCGCGTGGGCATCGCGGCGGGCGGTACGTCGTTCGATCGCTACCGTGATGCCTACGGCGGGCATGGGGGCATGCAGGACCTGCTCCTCGTCCACCGCAGGCGCGGCGAGCCGTGCCTGCGATGCCGGACGACGATCGAAAAGGGGGTGGTGGCGCAGAGGGGCACGTACTGGTGCCCGCGCTGCCAGCCGTTGCCGGAAGGGGCGCAATGCTGACCGATGTCCCGGGCATCCGGGTGGGCCACTGGACCGATGCCGCGGCGGGCACCGGGTGCACGGCGATCATCCTCCCCCGGGGCACACGCGGTGGGGTGGCGGTGCGCGGGGGCGGCCCGGCATCGCTCGAGACCGAGCTGCTGCGCCCGGAGGCCGCGGTGGCGGAGGTCACGGCCCTCGTGCTGTCGGGGGGCAGCGCGTTCGGGCTCGCCGCGGCATCCGGCGTGGTGGCATGGTGCGAGGAGCAGGGCCTCGGGGTGGATACCGGGATCGCGGTGGTGCCCATCGTCCCGGCGGCGGCACTGTTCGACCTCGGCGTCTCCGGGAATGCGCGCCGCCCCGGGGCCGCGGAGGGGCGCCTCGCTGCCGAGGCCGCTACCGGCGGCCCTCATGCCGTCGGCAGCGTGGGGGCCGGGACCGGGGCGACGGTGGGGAAGTGCAATGGGCGCGGGAACTGGTGCAAGGGCGGGCTCGGGAGCGCAAGCGTGCGGCTTCCCGGGGGGGCCACCGTGGCCGCCCTGGCCGCGGTGAACGCCTTCGGTGACGTGTTCGACGAGCACGGTGACGTGCTCGCAGGCGCCTGGGAGGAGGGCCGGGGGTTCGTGGACGCCCGGCGGGTTCTGATCAGCGGCGAGGCCCGGCATGAGCGCCTCGCGGTGATGGCGAACACGACCCTGTGCGTCGTTGCCACCGATGCCGCGCTGGGCAAGCCCGCATGCACGCATCTCGCAGGTCAGGCGCATGCCGGCGTCGCCCGGGCGATCGCGCCCTACGGGACGGCGCTCGATGGCGACATCGCATTCGCGGTCGCCACCGGCGGCGTCCCCGTAAACGCGGTCATCGTGGGCAATGCGGCGGCCGAGATGGCGGCCGCGGCCGTGCGTGACGCTGTTCGCACCGCCACCTCGGTGCGCGGCGTGCCGACCGCCGCCGAGCTCGCGGCCCGCTAGGTCAGAAGGGCGTCCAGCGCGCCGCGCGCGTCGAGCGCCGAGAGATCGTCCCAGCCCCCGACGACCGTGCCGTTGATGATCACCTGGGGAAACGTGTAGCCGCCGGTCTGCGCCACGAGGCGCTCCCGCCCGTCGTGGTCGGAGCGCGGGATGAAGATCTCGTCATAGGGCACGCCGCGCCGGTCGAGCAGCGCCTTGGCGCGAATGCAGAACGGGCATCCCTCGGTCGTGTACACAGTCACCTCGGCCATGCCCGGCAGGCTAGGCGATCCGGTGCGGCTGCGAGACTGGGTCCGTGGCCACCATCGAGACGGACGCCGTCGTGCTGCGCACGGTGCGGTACGGCGAGTCCGACGCAATCCTTGCCCTCCTCACGCCCGGCCTGGGCCGGGTGTCGGCGATCGCCAAGGGCGCCCGGAAGCCCACCTCGCGGCAGGGGGGGCGACTGCAGCCGGGGGTGCGGCTGCAGGCCTCGCTGGTGACGGGGCGGGGCGACCTCATGACGCTGCGGGGGACCCAGGTGATTGACGCGGGGGCCGGGCTCTGGATGGATGGGTACCGGCTGCGGGCCGCAGGCTGCGTGCTGGAGGCGGCGCTGCGGGTGGTGCCCGAGCATGAGGACGCGGAGGCGGCCTACAACCTCGTGACCCGGGCCCTTGCTTTGCTCGCCACCGCGCCCGTGGGCGATGGGGAGCCCCGTCTCGACCCGTACGTCCTCGGTACCCAGGCCAAGTTGCTCGCGACCGCGGGCCTCGTTCCGCACCTCGCGTCGTGCGCCGGGTGCGGTGGCCCACCACCGCTCGCCGGGTTCTCCGCCCCGGCCGGCGGGGGGGTGTGCGCGGCCTGCCTGGCCGGGCCGGGGGCCGAGGCGCTGGACCCCGCGGCGGCCGATGCCCTCGTGGCCCTGCTGGCGCACCCCCT
>SXQZ01000051.1 GCA_005792725.1 Actinomycetota bacterium | reverse complement strand
GCCTGGTTGCGCTGGGCATCGCGCTCCCGGCGGGCCCGGTCCTGCGCCGCCCGCCGCCGCCCGGTGTCCGTGCGGGCACGTTCGATCGCGGCCATGGCGTCGCGTTGCGCGGGGCTGAGGCCGCTGTCACCGGTGGCGGTACGGGTGGTGCCCGCGCCGCCCGGTGTGCCCGTGGTCCGGACGGGGGCCGCACCCGTTGTCGTCGGGGTGCGTGGCGGGGTGCCCACCTGCACGGGCACGGGCGCCGTGGCCTGCCGGTCGCCGTTCACCGTCGTGGCGACCACAGGGACACCAAGGACCCCCGCGACCGTGACTGCGAGCGCGCTGGCGCCCATTCGGGCGCTGAGCAGGGACGGCAGGTCGAGCATGGTCTGCCATGCCTGGCCCACGGCCACCGTGAGGCGTGCGGTGCCGCGGTCCACGATGTCAACGGCCGGGCTGGCGTCGGGCACGGCGAGGCCGGCGGCCGTCGTGCCCACGAGGGCGACGGGCACCAGGGCGGTGATTCCGGCATTCGTCTGGCGCCGGGCGCGCAGCATGGCGCGGCAGGGGCCGCAGTGGCGCACATGGCGTGAGACCGCGCGGCGCTCCCGGGTGTCGGCCTCGCGGTCGGCCACCCGCTCGATGGCGTCCTTCAGGGTGAGGCAGCGCTCGCCCGTCGCCAGATCAAGGTGCCAGGCGTGCAGTCGCTTGCGGGCACGCACAATGGACCGTTCCACCTTGCGATCGGTGTAACCGGTCATTGAGCCGATCTCGGCACGGCTGGCACCGGCGGAACGCAGGAGCAGGCACACCCGCTCGGCCTCGTTTAGGGAGGTCATCGCATCCTGGAGGGTGCGGTAGCGCTCGCGCCACTCCGCCACGGCCGAGGGCTCGCGGGCCTCAGCGCCCCGCTCGTCCACGGCCGTCACGATGTCGTCCCCGGCCGGGGCCTCGCGGCCGCGGCGCCGGGCGAGTGTGGTGGCCTCGTTGCGGATGACCACGTGCAGCCACGCGATGAAGTCGTCGATGGGTCCGATGGGCCCCTTGGTGAGCGCCACCTCCATGCCGCGCTGGTAGGCGTCCTCGGCGTCCTCGAGTGACGGGGCAAACCGGGCGGCGTACCTCAGCAGGCCCGGCGCCCCGGCCATGGCGGCGAGGCAGAGGCGTCGCCGGGCGTCGGGGTCGCTCTCCCCGGGGACGGGGGTACTGAGGCGGAGTGGAGTGTCGGTTGCGTGAGGATCCATCGCGGGTTTTCGTCAGGGGGCTGCGGAGTGTGGCGTCATGTCCTGTCCCGTGCAACGCGTCATGCGTGCGGAGGTTCCCGCAGCACGTATTGCACCAACGCCGGGGCACGGCGCCTGCTCCCCCCGACCGGGGTCGTAAACGGTGACGTGCCTCGCACGGGGGCGCTCGGAGCGGGAAATAGCGGCGTAGGGTTGCGCCCGGTGACTGGTTCCGGGCCCCACGTACGCCGCGAGACGCGGCGCATCACGATGTCGGAGATCGACATCAGCCAGATCCACTTCCTCACCGCCTACCGGTGGATGGATCGGGGTCTCTGCGAGTGGCTGGCCGATCTGGGCCACTCCTTCACCCGGCTGCTCGATGAGGGGGTGGGGATCCCCATCGTTGACAGCCGCTGCCGGTTCGACCACAGGATCCTGCTCGACGACCTGATCACCATCGAGACGTCCGTTGGGGGGGTCGGGACCACCTCATTTCGCAGCCGGCACCGGTTCCTGCGCGGCGACCTCCTGTGCGCCGAGGGGGAGCTGACCCACGTGTGCATCGAGCGCGGGGGACGGACCCCGGTCCCGGTGCCGGCGTGGATCCGGGAGGCAGCGACGGCCGATTGACGGTTGCCCCGGCATCCCGCCACGAGGACCCCACGGATGGCCGGCGCTCGGCGCCCGCCGCCCGCCGATTGACGGTTGCCCGCGGGGCTACCGGCCCGCACCGGCGGAGGCCGCTGGGCGCCGGGGTCCCGTGCGGTGGTGCGGTGTGCGCGGGATCCCGGTGATCGGGCGCTGCGGAGGGGCACCGGATGCGCTGGCCGGCCCCCCGGTGGCGGTGGGGCGTGCTCCCCGACCGGGCATCCGCGCAGGGGCAGGGCGTTCCCGACGTGGCGGGAAGCCGGCACGCGCGGGTATGGAGTCGTGACGTGGCGTGGACGGACGATGGCGGCATGACCGCGATCGACACCGGAGGGCCGCATGAGCGCCGCCACGAGGGTCCCCGTCCACGCCTGGATCGTTCCGGGCTCGCTGGCAATCGCTGAGAGGCCCGGGGGCGGAGGCCGTAGCCAGAGGGTGTCCCGCCGCCGGGCCGACATCGCCTGGTGGAGTGAGCAGGGGGTGCGCACGATCGTGTCGGCCATGTCGAGCCGGCATGGGCTGATCGAGTACGCACAGAACGGGTTCGGGGTGCGGTGGCACCCGCTGAAGGACCTCGCCCAGGCCCGTGTGGAGATCCCACGCCTGGCGGATGATGTGGCCGTGGTGATGGCCCGTGAGCCCGGCGCCGTGCTCGTGCACTGCGATCGCGTCAGTGACTGGCTCGCGGCCATCGACGCAGCCCTGCGGATGAGGGTGGGTCTGGCCGAGGACATCGCGATGGCCCTTGACCAGGCCCGGGCGGACGGCATGCCGGTGGGCGACCTCGCCCGTGAGCTGATGGACCCGGGGGGCGGGCCACTCGCGGCGGCGTGAGCCGGACCCGCGACCTCCCGGTCGGGGGGACGCGTCGTCAATCACGGGCGGCGACCTCGCATCCGACGACCTCGATGACCACGAGGCGTTCGCGCTCCTCCGGGTGCGCCGCGGCACCCCGACGTCCGTGCGTGCCGGCGACGGGGACGCATCCTTCGAGGACCAACGCGTGCTGCGGAGCG
>SXQZ01000050.1 GCA_005792725.1 Actinomycetota bacterium | reverse complement strand
CCAGTGGCACCGGCGGGCACCACGGCTCGGGCCCACGTAGAAGTGGAGGCCCTCCCCGCGGAACGTCTGGCGCGATTCGATCCCGAAGCTACGGCGCGGGGCACGCGCGGCGGCCCGCCCACGCGCCCCCGCGGCCGTGCGCCAGCCGGCCGCGTCCACCACGATGGGCGCCTCGAAGGTCCCGGTCGTCGTCTCGACCCGGCCCGCGCGGGCCGCGGTGATGCGGGCGCGCACGACGTCGGCGCCCGAGCGCCCGAGGAGATCCCGGCAGAACCGCCCGTAGTCGAAAGTCGCGAACGGGAAGAAGCGCAGGACCTGAGATCGATGCCGTGTGTGGATGACGATCTCCTCGTGCACCTGATCGATCACATGCGCCATGCCCATGTTCTCGAGACAGGCAAGGGGCACCGCCGAGGCGGAGGTCTCCCCCTCGCCGATCCCCAGACGATCGATCACCAGCACCCGGCCGCCCATCTGGTCCGCGGCCGCGAGCCCAACGAACGAGCCACCGCAGATGATGGCGTCGTACCCCGCGGACATCAGGTCCGGGGGATCTCCTGCCCGGTCCCGGGGTCAATGCGGATTCCATCAGTGATGCCCGTGCCGGGCGGCGCACCGATGATCAGCCACATGGCCTCGCGGTCGCTGTTGTTCTGGATGCGGCGCGCGGTGTCCTTGCCGACCCGGATCCAGTCCAGATCGCCCACCTCCACGACCTCGCCCTCAATCAGCATCTCCTGGGGCCCGCCCAGGATCAGGTGGTAGAGCTCCTCCTGCTCATGATGGCGGTGGTACGCCATCTGGTCGCCGGGGTGGAACACCCACACGCGACAGGTGATGTGGTCGCAGTCCGTGGAGCCTGCGAAGTCCTGCGACGAGGCCCCGCCGCCCTTGCGCTCACGGCGCTCGACGTCGTCGGCGCGGACATGTGAGTAACCCTCAGCCATGCGTCCCTCCCCGGGATCCGGAAAACGGGTCGAGCCTACCCGAACATCACGGGCTCGAGGCCCAGCGTGAGCCCGGGCCTCGTCGGCACCGCGCGTACCCCCATGAGGACGCCCGGCATGAACGACTCCCGCGAGAGACTGTCGTGCCGGATCGTGAGCGTCTCACCCAGACCCCCCAGCACAACCACCTGATGTGCGACGAGGCCGGGCAGGCGCACCGAGTGGATCGGCACGTCCCCGTCCATCAGCCCCGCCGTCCGCGCGGCGGTGCCCGAGGGTGCGTCCACCTTCCCGTCATGATGCAACTCGATGATCTCCGCCTTCGGCAGGTAATGCGAGGCCTCGGCGGCGAACCGCATCATGAGAACGGCGCCAACGGCGAAGTTGGGCGCCATGAGGAGATTGGCGGGTCCGGCCCCCGCGCGGCGCTCGAGTTCGGCCATCTCCTCCGCGGCGAGGCCGGTCGTCCCGACGACGCAGTGCACGCCGGCATCAAGGCACGCGCACACCGTCCCGAAGGCGACGTCGGGCTGGGTGAAATCCACGGCCACATGAGGGGCGGTGACGGCGATCGCATCCGCGACCGACGCGAACTGCCCCGTGCCGTCGGGGTCGAGCGCAGGGTCGGCCCGCGCGACCAGGTCCATGTCGTCGGCAGCGTTCACCGCGTCCACCACCGCCCGGCCCATCCGCCCCGCGGCACCGCTCACCATGACCCGGATCATGCTGCCTCCACGAGTTCAGGAGCGAGGCGTGACGCCGCCTCGCGCACCACGTCGGTGTTCGGCCCGATGGCCGCCACCGAGAACGACGACGGGTCCCAGAAGGAGGCGGCGAGGGCCGCAACATCATCCGCCGTGACGGCCTCGATGCGCTCGACCATCTCATCCAGCTCGAGCAGCTCGGTGCCACTGAGCACGGCCCGCCCGATCCGGTGCATCCGGGTGGCCGGGCTCTCCAGCCCGAGCACCAGCCGCCCCTTCATGTGCTCGCGCGCGCGTTGGAGCTCGGCGTCCGCCACGGGCTCCTCGGCCAGGCGCCGCAACTCCCGCCCGATGATGCCCACGGCCTCGGCCAGATTGTCCTCCCGCGTGCCCAGATACACCCCCACCTGCCCGGTGTCGGCGTAGCCGACCGAGTAGGTACCCACCGCGTAGGCCAAGCCGCGCTTCTCGCGGATCTCCTGGAACAACCGCGAGCTCATGGACCCGCCGAGGATGACGTCGAGCACCCCCATCGCGTGCCGCCGCTCGTCCGACCGGTGCAGTCCCGGGCCGCCGAGGGCCAGGTGCACCTGCTCCGTGGGCTTCGTGCGCAGAACCAGGCGGGGCGGGCCCGGCGCGGCCGGCGCGACCGGGTGGTCCGCACCCGCGATCAGCCCACCGAGATGCCGCTCCGAGAGTTCCACGAGCCGGGACTGCGCCACGGCACCGCTGGCCGCCACTACCACGTTGCCGACGGTGTAGTGCCCTGCGTGGTAGGCACGGATGTGATCCTCCGGCAGCGAGGCGATCACCTCCGACGTCCCGATGACCGGACGTCCCAGCGGCTGGTCGGGGAACACGGCCTCGCCGAGGATGTCATGCACGAGGTCACCCGGGTCGTCCTCGTACATGAGGATCTCCTCGAGGATCACCTGGCGCTCCTGCTCGAGTTCGCGGAACACCGGGCGCTGGAGCATGTCGGCCATCACCTCGAAGGCACGCTCCAGGTGGTCGTCGAGGACCCGCGTGTACACGACGGTGTGATCCCGGCCGGTCGCGGCATTCACCTCACCCCCGATGGCATCGAACGCCTCGGCGATGTCCGCGGCCGCGTACCGGTCGGTGCCCTTGAAGAGGAGGTGCTCGATGAAGTGGGAGATCCCCCCCTCGGACGCCCGCTCGAAGCGCGAGCCCACTCCGATCCACATGCCGAGCGCAACCGAGCGCACCCCCGGGAGGGGCTCCGAGATGACCCGGAGCCCCCCGCTGGTGGTATCGAGCGCCCGGAGCGACGTCACTCCGGGACGTCGCTCGTGGACATCTTGCGGCGGCGGCGCGGCCGGCGGTGCGTGTCGTCGTCACCGTCGTCGTCACCGGTGTCCCCGGAGGAGTCCGAGTCGTCGGAGAGCAGGCGCAGGCCGATGCGGCCCCGGGCCCGGTCAACCTCCTCGACTCGCACATCCACCGAGTCGCCGCGGTTGAGGACGTCCTCCACCTTCTCCACGCGGCCGGAACCGAGGTTGGAGATGTGCAGCAGCCCGTCCACGCCCTTCGTGAGCTCCACAAACGCACCGAAGGTGGTGGTCTTGACCACCTTGGCCCCCGTGTACACGTCGCCGACCTCGACGTCCTTGGTCATGGCGCGGATGCGCTCGACGCACTCATCGGCCTTTTCGCCCTGCACGCCGTAGACGCTGACGGTGCCGTCGTCCTCGATGGAGATCTCCACCTCGAAGTCGGCCTCGAGACCGCGAATCGTCTCGCCGCCCTTGCCGATGACCATGCCGATCTTGTCGGGATCGATCTTGATGGCGGTGATCCGCGGCGCCCAGGGGCTGAGCTCCTCGCGCGGCCCGGCGATGGTCCCGGCCATGACCTCGAGGATCGCCAGGCGGGCATCGCGGGCCTGACCCAGCGCCTGGGCGAGGGTCTCCTGCGTCACGCCGGCCAGCTTGTTGTCCATCTGCAGGGCCGTGACGCCATCGGACGCGCGGTGTTTTCCGTCTCCTCATTCAT
>SXQZ01000049.1 GCA_005792725.1 Actinomycetota bacterium | reverse complement strand
GGCAGCGAGGTGCCGCCGCCGCGGCCGAGCGCCCGCGACGCGCTCCCGGCGGCGCGTGCGATGGCCGCGGATGCCCGTGCCCGCGCGCTCACCCGGCCGTCGTCACCGATCCGTCGGGGTGGCCGATGAGCACATCGGGGAGTGTGAGGCGGAAGAGGCCGTGGTCGAGCACCCCGGGCACCTCGCGCACCCGGCAGGCGACGGCCTCCCAGTCCGCGCCCGCCGGAACGGCGAGGTCGAGCAGGGCCATTCCGTCATCGCTGTCACCCGGGCGCCGGGCCGGGGACAGGTCGGCGAGCAGGCGGCTGATCACATCGGCGGCGAACGGGACGACGGCGATGGGGAGCACTCCCCAGTCGTCAAGGGAGGGCACCATCTTGGGCCCGTCGACGAGAACGATGAATCGGTGCGCGCTCTGCGCGATCACCCGCTCACGCACCATGGCGCCTCCGGCGCCCTTCACGCACAGACCCATCGGGTCGATCGCGTCGGCCCCGTCGAATGCGACGCCCAGCGGGGGGCCCGGGCTGCCGATTGGGATCCCCTGATCCCGGGCGAGGGCCGCGCTGGCGTCGGACGTGGGTACCCCGACGATGGTCAGCCCCTCATCCCGGACCCGCGCGCCGAGAGCGCGGATGCCCGCTGCGGCGGCCCGCCCCGTGCCCAGGCCCACCCACATCCCGTCGTCAATCATGCGGGCGCACGCGGTGCCTGCCGCCGCCCACGCCGTGTCCCGGTCATTCGCCATGGGCCAAGGGTATGCGAGACTCGCGCTCATGGACCTGCACCCCGGCGACGTCGTCCAGATCGACACCCTGCTCGCCGGTATCCCAGGCATGACCGGGGTGCACCTGATCCGGGCGGAGCGACCCGCTCTCATCGACTGCGGGACCCAGACGAGCACGGCCGTCGTGGCCGGTGCGCTCACCGAGGCCGGCATCGGCGCCGATGACCTTGCGTGGATCGTGCTCACGCATGTGCATCTCGATCACTGCGGCGCCGCCGGGGACCTCGCCCGCATGTTCCCGCGGGCCCAGGTGGTCGTGCACCCGAGGGGTGCCCGGCACCTCGCGGACCCGACGCGCCTCGTGGCGGGAACCCACGCCCTGTTCGGGCGCCTCGCGCCAGCCATCGGGGGCCTCACGGCGATCCCCGTCGAGCGTATCGTCGAAGCGGGTGAGGGCCACGTGGTCCCCCTCGGAGGCGGCCGCGCGGTGCGGACGGTGTGGGCCCCGGGACACGCACGGCACCAGATGGCCCTGCTGGATGAGGGTGAGGGGATCATGTTCGCGGCGGACGCGGTGGGGCTGCAGTTGGGAGGAGGGGAGATCTACCCGAGCATCCCACCGCCCGAGTACGACGTGGACGCTGCCGTGAATACGTTGGATCGCCTTGAGGCCCTGCGCCCCACCCGCCTGTATGTGAGCCACTACGGCCCGGTGGCGGATCCCGGGGAGGCGATCGATCTCGGCCGTCGTGCGCAGCGGACCATTGGTGAGGCGGCCCGCGCCAGCCATACGGCCGCACCGGGGGACTCAGAGGCGCTGGCGCGCGCGGTGGACACCGCATGGCCGTCCGACGCCGCTACCCGGACCCCCGAGGCCCTCACTCGCTGGATGGCGTTCAAGTGGCTTGATAACAACGTCCTCGGCCTGCAGGGGATGGTCGAGCGTGAGTCCGCCGTACCGTGAGCCTCCCGATCCGGACCGCGGCGTGGATGCCATCATGCCATCCGTCTGGCCCGCCACCACGGGGCCCGGGGATGACCGCGCGGGAGGCGGACGGGGCGTGAGGGTGCGCATCGAAACGGCGGTGTTCACGGTGCGCCACGAGCGCCTCGAGGTCCTTCTGGGCAGGGTGGGCGGCGGGACATGGTCCCTGCCGGTCACCGGGCCCGGCGATTCCCGGTCGCTTGACGACGCGGCCGCCCGGGCGGTCGAAGCGATGGCGGGGCTCCGGGGCATCACGATGGAGCAGCTGTACACGTTCGACCGGGACGGGGAGGACGTCGCGGTGACGTACCTCGCGCTCATTGATGCGGGTCGGCACCCCGTCGCCCCGGGCGCCGACGTGGCGGAGGTCCTGTGGTTCCCGCACGACGACCTGCCGGCCCTTGCGGCCGGCCACGCGGCCGTCGTTGCATACGGGTTGCAGCGCCTTCGGGCAAAGACCGCCTATGCGCCGGTGGCCGTGAACCTCCTGCCCGACCTGTTCACTCTGGGTGAGATGCAAGCCCTGTACGAGGTGCTGCTCGGGCGCCCGCTGGACGCGCGGAACTTCCGGCGTGATGTGCTGCGCGCCGGGGTGGTGGAGGAATCGGGGGAGATCCGGGCCCATGGCCGGGGCCGCCCCGCCCACCTGTACCGCTCGGCCGGAGGCCGGTTCGCCGTGGACGCGCGGGAGCGCAGGGTCGCGCGCGCCATCTCGTCCGGGGACGATCCGCCCGCGTGACCGGGCACTATTGACCTCCCCCCGGCCCGGGCGCTCCGTGCGCGCTGGTATCGTTGCGGCGTCACGATGGCGAGCGGCATGGAGGGCTTGATGGCACACGATGAGACCGACGACGCAGGGCTGCCCGTGGTCTGGCCGTTCACCCTGGCTGGCCTGCTCATCGCCGCCGGGCTCATCTGGTTCCAGATCGGTTTCGCGATCGACGACGTCGGGCGCACGCTCTGGCAGCACTACGGGGTCTTCTGGGCCTGCCTGCTCGTGGGGGTGATCCTCATCATCGCCGGGGGCACCTGGAACACGGTGCAGGGTCGCCGCCGCCGCGCCGCCCTGCAGTAGGCACCCGGCGCCGCGCATGGGCGCAAACCCGTGAGCGATTCGCGCTGGCGGCGGGGACGCCTCCTCGTGGCCGCCCCGCACCTCGATGACGACCCGAACTTCCGCCGGGCCGTGGTCCTGGTGCTCGAGCATGGGGAGGAGGGCGCCCTCGGGATCGTCCTCAACGATCCGATGGGGGTATCCGCGGCCGATGCGCTGCCGGATCCGCTCGGCACGGTGGTCACGGACGGAGCGGACGTGTTCCGGGGTGGCCCCGTGCAGCCCGGGACGGTCATCGTGCTCGCCGACTTCGAGGACCGCGCGGCGGCCGGGGGCATCACATTCGGGTCGGTGGGAATCCTCGATCCGGAGTCGGTCGAGGGCGGGCATCCGCCGGCGGTACGGCACGCGCGGGCATTCGGGGGGTATTCGGGGTGGGGCGGTGGCCAGTTGGAGTCGGAGATCGCGCAGGACGCCTGGATCGATGCCGCGCCGCACGTGGAGGACGTCTTCACCGATGACCCGGCGGGGCTCTGGCGCGCAGTCCTCCGGCGGGCTGGCGGGTCGTACCGCCTGATGGCGACGGCCCCGGATGACCCCCTGCTGAACTAGGGGCAGCAAGGGTGCGAGAGGGGCAGGGACTCCGGCATCTCACCCGGATGACGCCCTGCTGAACGGGGTCGAAACGTGCATCGACTCCGGCCTCTCAACCGGATGACCCCGTGCTGAGCGAGGTCGAGACGTGCAGGGACTGCGGCGTCTGAACCGGAGGACGCCCTGTTGAACGCGGGGCACCCGAGGGGGTGCCCGGGTCGCACTAGGACAGGCGGCTGGCCTCGGCCATGCTCGCCAGCTTCTGCAGCGACTGGTGCTCCACCTGACGGATGCGCTCACGGGTCACGTTGAACATGCGGCCCAGCTCGTCGAGCGTCCGCGGCTTCTCGCCGCCCAGCCCGTAGCGAAGTTCGAGCACGCGCCGCTCGCGGTACGACAACTGGTCGAGCACGTCGCGCAGGGCCTCGTCGCGCAGTGCCTGCTCGGCCGCGACCTCCGGGGCGATGCTGGTCTCGTCGGCGAGGAAGCGGCCGAACTCCGACTCCTCGTCCTCACCGACCGGCTTCTCCAGCGACACGATCGGCTGCGCGCTGCGCAGGATGTCCTCAACCTCTGCCGCGGGCAGGCCGGCGACGGCGCCGATCTCCTCGGCCGTGGGCTCGCGCCCCAGCTTGCCGACCAGGGTGCGCTCGGCACGGCTGATCTGGTTGAGCTTCTCCACCACGTGCACCGGGATGCGGATGGTGCGGCCCTTGTCGGCCAGGGCCCGGGTGACGGCCTGCCGGATCC
>SXQZ01000048.1 GCA_005792725.1 Actinomycetota bacterium | reverse complement strand
GCCCTCTGGCCGAGGGGTACGCCCTCGTGCGCGATGCAACCGGAACGGCGGTCACGACTGCACGCGCCGCCGCCCGCGCGGCACTGGTGACGCTGGAGTTCACCGACGGTACGATCACCGCCCGCCCGGTCAACGGGGAGGAGACATGAGCGCGGACCCACCCGACCTCTCGGGAATCGAGATCACCTGTGGCGACGACGTGCCCGAGGGCACGCGGTTCGAGGACGCCATGGCCGCTCTGGAGGAGTGCGTGGATCGCCTGGAGTCGGGGGAGGTGGGCCTGGATGAGGCCCTCCGGCTCTTCCGCCGGGGCGCCGCCCTGCAGGCGTGGTGCGAGGCCCGTCTCGAGGCCATTCGCGCCCAGGTGGAGGAGATGACCAGCAGCAGCGCCACCGGGGACGGTCCGTAGTCGCAGCCCGTCCCCCGGTTCATCCCGCCGGTCCACCCCCGCGGCGGAGGGGCCGGGACCGGCCCCGGCCCCGGACGCCGGGCCACGGGGTCCCGTCCTCCGGCCCCACCTCCCGCCGCACGCCCCCGGTCGGGGATACCCGGGTGGCGGGTACGGCTACGGGCCTCACACCGGGGTGGCGTGCCGGGGCGGGAGTTGTCCGGGGACGATTGTGAGGTGCCGGGCGCGGGGGCCCGGCACCGTTACGGGCCCGGCAGCGGGGCGGAGCGGTGACATGGGCGCGCGTCCGGCGGGGGTGACGCTGCCGGGGGGTGGAGCGGCGACATGGGGGCGCGTCCGGCGGGGGTGACGCTGACGGGAGTCCCTAGGACGGGTCCCGCGGCTCGGCCCAGAGGGGTCGGCGGGACGTCGCGAACGGGAGCCAGGTGACCTCGCGCAGGATCATCACGTCGTGCTCGCCCTCGTGCTTCGAGATCCAGGTGCGCGAGCGTACGTCCATCATGCCCGCGGCGAAGGCCACGCCGGCGAGCAGCGCGGCGAACTGCAGCCAGGCGAACAGCGCGATGGCCACGAGCACGACCGCCACCAGCGTCGGCAGCCCCGCCCGCCGCATCGTGTGCGACTCATCCTCCCGGATGAGTCCGGGTGGGGGCGGTCCGGCCTTCGCCACCGCGGTCCGCAGCCAGCCCCCGCTGACGACCACCTGGGCCAGGCCGAAGACGAGCGCCACGATGATGAAGGGGATGAGGGCCAGCCCCGGCCCGCCCTTCGCCATCACCGCTGCAGCGATCACCCCGGCGAGCCCGACGGCCACGAGGCCGAATCCGTCAATCCTGAGGTCGCGCGTGATGGGCGAGGCGAGGGCCACGGATCGGGACTAAACCACAACCAGGATGAGTGAGCGTCCGGTGCCATGCGCGGGGGTGACGCCGATGACCCACCGGCCACGCCCGAGCGACGCCCCGCCCAGGCTCCCCGCGAGGACGATGGAGTTGGCGCCGTCCGTGCCGCCGAGCGAGAGGCTCCCCGCGATCCGGGTGCCGCCGACCCGCCGTGCGGTGATGCGCACACGCGCGGGTGCGGACAGCCCGAAGGAGATGCGGATGGCCTGCCCGGAACGCACGCGGGCCGGGCGCGCACGCAGGTCCACCACGAGGGCCGGGCCGGGCGCCGTCGACCCCGCGAGGCCCGTCGCACCCATGATCCCGGAGGGTGCGAACAGCGGGTCGGCGGCCGGGTCCGTCCACTGCCAGGCGACCGGTGCGATGCCGTCGTCGCCGATGGCCGCCTGGGGGGCGATTGCCGGACGCCCCGGGTCGGAGATGGTGACGGGCGGGATGAGGTCGCCGCCGACGGGGCGGAGGGACCCCTGCACGATCGCCGTGCCATCCGTCGCCGCCGCCCAGGTGATGACGGCGGCGCCGCCTCCGCTGGCGGCCCGCGCCGGCGGCCCCGCGGTGAGGGACGGGTCGGAGAGGTCCCGCGCCGCGCTCCAGTCCCCGCGGGCGGATCGCGTGGCGACCTGCACCACCCCCGCCCGGCTCCAGGTGGCAATGGCGTTTCCCGAGGCGTCCATGCCCACCCGGGTCCCGCGCACCTGGGCGGCCGGGCGTGAGAGATCATCGGGGCGGGTCCAGCCACCGGTGACCGGACGGGTTGCGGCTTGCGCCACGACGGTGCCGCCGCGCGTAAGGGCCCAGCCGGCGAGGGAGGTCCCGTTCGGCGCGAGCGCCACCGACGGGTCCTCGATCACGGCCGTGCCCGGGGGCGACACGGTGTCCGGGGGTGAGAAACCGCCGATCGGGCCACGCGTGGCGGACCTCACGCGGTAGGTGCCCCCCGCGTCCTCGCGCCAGAGCACGATGACGCCGGTCGGTCCGCCGGCCACCGCAGGCGCCGTCGCCGGCTCCCCCGCGGGAGACACCGCGACGGTGCCGCCGAAGCGGCCATCGCCCCGCCCGCATGCGGCGCGGATCGAGGAGCCCCCGCGTGCGTCCCCCGCGACCCATGCCACCAGCGGCTGGCACGCGAGCCCGAACGCGATGCGGGGGAATGTGGCCAGCCAGCCAGCCGGGGAGATCGTCACGGCCGGGAGGAAGCGGCGTCGCGCCGGCCGGATGCTCGCCCGAACGCGCTCGCCCTCCACCCATGTGATTGCCGCGAGGCCATCCGCGGTCATCGCGGCCATCACGTCGGTCGCGCCGCGCCCGCTGCCGGGGACGCGGACCGGCGAGTACCACGGGCCGCCCGGCGTGCGCAGGGTCGCCATGACGCCGTCCCGGGTTGCCCACGCGGCCACGGCCCGTCCGGCATCGTTTCCCGCCAGGGCCGGCGGGCCCGCGCCCCGGGAGGGCGGAGCAACGGCGGCGGGCGGAAGCCACGCCGTGGCGCCGACGGCGCCGGAGGGCACGGCGAGCAGGGTGGCGAGGACTATGCGGCGGATCACGGGGCCAATCGTAGGGCCCGGGGGAAGGGGCGCGCGCATGTCCGTCGAAACAGTGCCACGTGCCACCCGACGCAACCGAGCTCGCCGAGGTTCTCCGCCGTGATTACGAGCGGTTCAGCCCGGCCCAGCAGACCCTCGCGCGCTATCTGGTTGACCACCTCGCGGAACTGCCGTTGGTGTCCGCGCACGAGGTTGCGCAGGCCGCGCACTGCAGCCCCGCGACGGTCGTACGCTTCGCCCAGGCTCTGGGCTATGCGGGGTACCCCGAACTGCAGCGAACGGTGCGCCGGGCCCACCGCCCCGGTCTCGGAGTGCGTGCGGTGGGTGCTCCGGACGGATCGGGCCGGATTCCGGTGCTCGACTCCGACCGGCTCGCGCTGGAGGATGTCGCCGCCCGCCTCGGTAGCGAGGGTGTGCAGCCGCTGGTCGCGCCCCTCGCGATGGTGGCGCCCATCGTCGTCGCCGGCGACGCGGCGGCGCGCCCGGTGCTCGCCCTTCTCGAGGATCGCCTCGCACGTGGTGGCCGGGAGGTCCTGGTTGTGGATTCCGGTGAGCCGCGCATCCGGATGCGCCTTGGCGCGCTGGCGCGCGGGGGAGGGCTCATCGCGGTGTCGGTCGGCAAGGAGACCCGTGTCGCGGAGTACGCGGTGGCCGCGGCCCGTTCCGCCGGGGCCCCTGCCGTCGCCCTGGTGGACTCCAGTCTCTCGGCCGCGGCGCGTGCCCCCGTGGTCCGCGTGGTGACGGCGGAGGAGCGGGGTGGCGAACCGAGCCTCACGGCCTTCATCGCCGTGGCCCAGGCCCTCGCCCATGGGATCGCTGCCCATCAGGTGCAGCGGCGCGCCCTCACGGCGATCCCGGCGTAGCGCCCCCCGCCTGCTCGTCACCCCGGTGGCGCGCACTCCGTTCTACACTCCTCACGGATCCCGATCAGGAGTGGGTTGAGTGAGCGACGATGTCGCAGGCAACGGCGCCCAGGAGGGTGCCACCGGCACCGAGGCGGTGAAGGCGGGACTCGCCCGGATGCTCAAGGGCGGCGTCATCATGGATGTGGTGAACGCCGAGCAGGCGAAGATTGCCGAGGACGCGGGCGCGTGCGCGGTGATGGCCCTCGAGCGCATTCCTGCCGAGATCCGCCGGACGGGCGGTGTCGCGCGCATGAGCGACCCCGAGATGATCCTCGGCATCCAGGAGGCCGTCACGATCCCCGTGATGGCCAAGTGCCGCATCGGTCACCACGTCGAGGCGCAGGTCCTGCAGGCGCTTGAGATCGACTACATCGACGAGTCCGAGGTGCTCACCCCCGCCGACGAGGCGAGCCATGTGGACAAGCGGGCCTTCACGGTTCCCTTCGTGTGCGGTGCCACCGATCTCGGGGAGGCCCTGCGGCGCATCGCCGAGGGCGCGGCGATGATCCGCACCAAGGGGGAGGCCGGCACCGGCAACGTGGTGGAGGCCGTCCGGCACATGAAGACGATCACGCAGGGCATCCGGCGCGTGTCGTCGGCCACGCCCGACGAGCGCTTTGCGATCGCGAAGGAGATGGCCGCGCCCCTCGATCTGGTCGAGTGGGTCGGACACCATGCCCGCCTGCCCGTGGTCAACTTCTCCGCGGGTGGCATCGCGACCCCTGCGGATGCGGCCCTGATGATGCACCTCGGCGCGGAGGGCGTGTTCGTGGGCAGCGGGATCTTCCTGAGTGAGGATCCTCCGGCCCGGGCGCGGGCGATCGTGGAGGCCACGACCCACTGGAACGACCCGGCGGTCATCGCCCGGGTGTCGCGGGGCCTGCGCGAGGCAATGCCGGGCATCGAGATCGGCGCCCTCGGCGCGGCGGACCTGCTGCAGACCCGGGGCTGGTGACGGCGGCAGGCGCCATCCGCCCGCGTATCGGCGTCCTCGCCGTGCAGGGCGCCGTGGGCGAACACGAGGCCGCGCTCGCTGACGTGGGCGCCCGCACGACGCGGGTGCGGGTACCCGATGATCTCGACGGGCTCGACGGCCTGGTGATCCCCGGGGGCGAGAGCACCACGTTCGGGGTGGTCGCAGGGCAGTCGGGCCTGCTCAACGCGGTACGGACCCGGGTGGATGAGGGGATGCCCGTGCTCGGTACCTGCGCGGGCATGATCATGCTCGCCGGCGGGATCGCCGACGGCGGCCCGCAGCCGCTGATCGGCGGCATGGACATCGTGGTGCGGCGGAATGCCTTCGGGCGCCAGGTGCACTCATTTGAGGCCGATGTCGCAATCCCGGTGGTGGGTGATCCGCCCATGCGCGGTATCTTCATCCGGGCCCCGTGGATTGAGGAGGCCGGGCCATCGGTCGAGATCCTCGCCGTCCATGGGGGCCATCCGGTCGCCGCGCGGGATGCCACGCGCATTGTGGCGGCGTTCCATCCGGAGCTCACCGACGACCGCCGCCTGCACCGGTTGTTCGTGGACGGGGTCCGGACGAAGGGCGCAGTCACGCAGCCGAGGGAGGACAGCGTTGTCGGGGCACAGTAAGTGGGCCACGATCAAGCGGAAGAAGGGCGCTGCCGACGCCAAGCGCGGGCAGCTGTTCTCGAAGTTGTCGCGGGCCATCATCGTGGCGGCGCGTGAGGGCGGTGGCGACCCGGCGACCAATGCCACCCTGGCGACCGCCGTCGAGAAGGCGCGCGCCAACTCCATGCCCAAGGACAACATCGAGCGCGCGATCCAGAAGGGCACCGGGGGCGGCGACGGCGCCGTGGACTACGAGGCGGTCACCTATGAGGGATACGGCCCCGGCGGGGTGGCCGTGCTCTGCGTGGCGCTCACCGACAACCGTAACCGCACGGCCAGTGATGTGCGGCACATCTTCACGAAGAGCGGGTCGGAACTCGGCACGCCGGGCAGCGTGGCCTGGCAGTTCGATCGCAAGGGGGTCATCCTCGTGGACGCAGCGGGAGTGGATGAGGAGTTGCTCATGGATGCCGCCCTCGCGGGCGGTGCGGAGGACATCACCGAGGACGGCTCCCAGTGGCAGGTGATCACCGACCCCGGGGACCTCTCCGCCGTGCGGAAGGTGCTCGCGGATGCGGGGTTCGCGGCAGCGTCCGCGGACATCACCATGCTTCCCCGGACCACGGTGGAGACGGGCGAGAAGGAGGCCCGCCAGCTGCTCCGCCTCATTGACAGCCTCGAGGAGAATGACGACGTCCAGGACGTCTACGCGAACTTCGACATCTCCGAGGAGGTCATGGAGGCCGTCGCCGGTTAGGGGCGGTGCGCCGTGATCGTCCTGGGCATCGACCCGGGGCTCGCCAACACGGGGTACGCCGTTGTACGGCGGGCGGGCAGCCGGATGCATGTGGAGGCGCAGGGGACCCTCCGTACCCGGGCCGCGACCCCGATGGAGGAGCGGCTGCTGGCGCTGCACGACGGGCTCTCCGAGGTCATCGCCGCGAATGCGGCCGATGTGGCATCCATCGAGGCGTTCTTCGTGCACCCGGTGAGCAGGGCCGCGATGGGGATGTCGGCCGCGCGCGGGGCGCTGCTCGTGGCCTGCGCCCGCGCCGGCCTCGGGGTGGCCGAGTACACGCCCAACGTCATCAAGCAGTCCATCACGGGGAACGGGCGGGCGGGCAAGGCCCAGATCGAGGCCATGGTGACCCGCCTGACCGGCGTGCAGGCGCACACCCACCACGCCGCCGACGCGATCGCGGCCGCCATCTGCCACGCCTCCGCGGGGCCGCTGCAGGCGGCGATCGGCATCCGGGAGCGGCGATAACCTGCGCGGCATGATCCGGTTCGTGCGCGGCCATCTGGCATCCGCCGACGCCGAGGGCGTCGTGGTGGGAATGGGGGGAATGGGGTTCCACGTGCGCGTGTCCGACACCACGCGCGCGGAGCTCCCGGCCGTGGGCGGCGAGGTGGTGCTGCAGACCCACCTCGTGGTGCGCGAGGATGCCCTTGACCTCTACGGCTTCGGCGATGACCGGGAGCGCCGGCTGTTCGAGGCGCTGCTGGGGGCCAACGGCGTGGGGCCGCGCATGGCCCTCGCGATCTGCGGGCTCGGCACGCCGGAGGCGCTGGCCATCGCCATCGGTAACGGGGATGCGGCGTATCTCACGAAGGCATCCGGGGTCGGGCGGAAGACGGCCGAGCGCGTGATCCTCGAACTCCGCGACCGGGTGGGCGTCGCGGCGGGCGCCGGGTCCGGGCCCGCACTGCCCGTGACCCCGCGCAGTGCGGCGCGGGATGGCCTGGTGGCCCTGGGCTTCGCGTCGGATGAGGTTGACGCCGCCCTGGCGCGCGCCGTCGGTGACCTCGACGAGGAGGCGCTCGTCCGCCATGGGCTCGCGACGCTGGGGCGCTGATGGAGGATGACCGCCTGGCACGCCCGGAGGTTGCGCCCGGGGAGCAGGGGCTCGATACGTCGTTGCGCCCCACCACCCTCGACGCCTTCGTGGGCCAGGATTCCGTGCGCCGTCAGCTCGGCATCTTCCTCCAGGCCGCCCGGCAGCGGCGGGAGGCCCTCGACCACGTGCTGCTGGCCGGCCCGCCCGGCCTCGGTAAGACCTCGCTTGCCATCATCCTCGCGGCGGAACTGGGCGTGGAGATCACGGTCACCAGCGGGCCGGTACTCGAG
>SXQZ01000047.1 GCA_005792725.1 Actinomycetota bacterium | reverse complement strand
CTCGACGGTGCGGCCCGGCGGAGTGGGTGCGGGCGTAAGGCCGAAGAGCACGCTGCCCGGCGGATAGTTGATATCGGGCTGCGGCGCGGTGGAGAGGGCGTTGCCGAATTTTCCCGCGACGACGCTGCCGCCGGGACCGATGATGAGCGGGATGCGCGCGGGGCCGTGGTCGGCACGGGTGATCGGCCCGGGCGGGGATGGCCCGGCCCACGGGGATGCCAACCATCGCTCGCTCGTGGTGCACGCGACCGCGCACGGCCTCTCGGCGCTGCTGCCGGGCGATGCGGAGGGCCCTGCCCTCGCAGGCGTCCCGCTGCCGCGCGTGGACCTGCTTCAAGTGCCCCATCACGGCTCGGAGGACTCCGGCCTGCCGGCGGTGCTCGGGCAGGCGGACCCGGTGGTGGCCCTGGTGTCGGTAGGGCGGGGCAACGCATACGGCCACCCCCGGCCCGCCACGCTCGCGGCGCTGGCGGCCTCCGGGGCGCGCGTGCTGCGCACCGATCGGGGTGGCGACATCGATGGTGCCCCCGGCCACGGCGGCATCGTCGTGTCACGGGGGTAGCCTTGGCGCGTGTCGCGCAGGGAGTCCCTCAAGCCCGTCTACTGGATCCACGGCGAGGACCGCGCGAAGGTGGACACTGCCATCCAGCGCCTGGTCGCGCGCGTGGCGACCGAGGGGGGCATGCCGCCGGACCGGTTCGACGCGACCGAGGTGCCCGCCACCGACGTCCGGGCCGCATGCGAGGTACTGGCCTTCGGCGGCACGCGCCTGGTCCTCGTGCGCCGGGCGGACCGGTGGAAGGCGGCTGATGTGGAACCGCTCCTCGCGTACCTCGCCGATCCGGTACCCACCACCTGTCTGGCGCTCGTGGGCGAGGGCGGGCCGACCCCGCGGATGTTGAAAGCCGTCGAGTCGGCCGGGCAGGTGCTGGCCTACGGGCCGCCCCCGGACACGCGGGGCAACGAGAAGGCCCGGGCGAAGTGGTTCCGAGAGTTCGTGCAGGGCGAGGTGAGGAAGTCCGGGACCACCATCAGCGCCGGGCTGGCCGAAGAGGTGGTGCGCCGCGCCGGCCGGGCGGGCGGCGACGCCGGCCACCTCGCGAACGAGGCGGCAAAACTGGCCAGCGCCGCAGGCGACCAGCCGGTGTCGAAGGAGGACATCGAGGCACTGGTGGTCGTGGACCCCGAGGCGAAGGCCTACCTGCTCGGCGACCTCATCGCGGCCGGCGACTCACGCGGCGCCCAGGACCTGCTCGCTGATCTGGCCGGGGGCAGCGACACCACCGAGCCCATCGTCATCCAGAGGATGCTCGCGCGGCACTTCCGCGGGATCGCGGCGGCCCAGACGCCCGGAGCCACCCAGGATGACGTCGAGCGGATCACGGGGCTCCGGGGGTACCCGGCCCGGAAGGCTGTGGAGCACGCGCACACCCTCCCGCCCGGGGCGGGGGAGTGGTGCGTGGCCCGGCTCTCGGACCTCGAACTCGACCTGCGGGTGTCGTCGCTCACCGATCTCGGCATCTCACGGGGTGATGGCGAGCGGATGGTGCTCGAACTCGGCGTGCGTGACCTGATCAGCGCCTGCCGGGCACGGTAGGGGCGCCCGGGGCGCACCCGTACCCGGCCCGTCGCGCCCCCGTACCGGAGGGGTGTATGGTCACGGTTACTGTTCCCCTCAGACCGGAGCCACCATGACACCCGCACCCACTCATGGAGTCACCTCCCGCATCGTGCTGGCGGCACTGGCCGGGGTGGTCCTTGCGGCCTCGGCGGTTCCCCTCACGGGCGCCACCGCGGCAGCGAAGAAGGCCCCCGCCAAGAAGGCGTGTGTGCTGAAGAAGAAGGCCAAGTGCAAGAAGGCCAAACTCACCAAGGTGAAGGTGGGCAAGGTGAACCTCACGGGCGCGAACCTGGCGGGGGCCACCATCACGGGGGCGAAGTTCAACGGGACCAACCTGTCGGGGGTGAACCTCGCCGGCGCAAAGATCACCAACACGACCTTCACCGGGGTGAACGTCACCAATGTCGACCTCTCCGGGGCCAAGCTTTCCGGAGTCCGCTTCGTCGGTGTGCGCTCGTCGGGGGAGGGGAAGGCGTCGCTCGCCCGCGAGGCCGCGTGCGGGCCGCCGGATCGTCCGCCTTCGGACCCCTATTACCTTGGGTACACATGCACGGGCGGAGGCATCGTCGGGACCAATGGGGTGTTTATCAACACCACCTTCATCAACTCGGACATCCCGGGATCGATGTTCGACAACGCGTCGTTTGTATGGACCACGGTGGCGGGCAAGACGCCGGAGTCCGAGTTCGCCGCTACCGCCGTGGACCGCTCGACCTTCCGGGGCTCGAGCGGAGCGGACATGCGGTTCCTTTATGATCCTGACCGGGAGACACGTGTCAACCGAGCACATCGGGCATCGGCCGTCGGATCCTTCTTCGACGACTCGACCGACCTCACGCTCATCGGAATCGATGCCTCGAACTCATCGTTCGCCGGGGCGACGGGCAGTTGGGGCGCCGCGACCACCACGGGTGCCCGCGGGCTCCACGGAACCACCGCGGTAACGATCGTCGCAGAGGACCCACTGCCTGACGGGCTCACGGTCGCGATCGTCCGCGAAGATGGCTACTTCAAGCCGGGCGTCAACTGCGACCATCTGCCGTGCACGTACTCCACCGCCGCGGTCGGCTCGCCGGGCAAGGTGGTGGTGGGCGGCACGAGGCCGCTTCAGGTTCGAATGAACGGGTGGAGTTGCCAGTCGGCCACTCCGTTCAGCGCGGACAATGCTGTGACCTGGTCGACCACGTGCACGGTAGAGAGGATCCCCGCCGGAGGCTCCACCGGGGGCGTTCAGATGGCCGAGAGCACCCCTGAGACCCGCACTGTTACGGTCAACTCCGTCATCGCAGCAACGCACCCGCCGATCCCGGTCGCGCTCGCATGGATCGGCATCGAGACGGTGAACGCAGCGGGGGCCGTCCTGCACGCCACATCGTGCTACGCCGTGACGACGTGCGTGAAGACCGTCACAAAGGACAGCCTCGTACGTATCACAGTGAACAACGCCTCCGGGGTAGTGGTGGTCAAGTGCGGCCCGACCGCCGACCTGGAAAGCCCTCCCCCCCCGAATTCCTTCACCTACACCTGCCCTGCCGTCGCGGTGAATGCCGATCTGGTCGCGACGGTGTATCCATCGGGATAGGCGGTCCGGCTGCGTGCCGGCCGGCACGCAGCCCGGGGCTATGCCCCCGAGGTGGCGAGGGCACAACCCCGCCAACCCCGGTGCCAGGCACTTAATACGGACCGTATGGCCTGTATTAAGTGCCTGGCACCGGGGTTG
>SXQZ01000046.1 GCA_005792725.1 Actinomycetota bacterium | reverse complement strand
GCACCTCGGAACCCCCGGCCCGTCAGCCCGGGGGTTCCATCGGGGTCCGGTGTCCGGACCCCGATGATCTATGCGCCGACCGTCTCCAGCACCGGGTCCACCGACGTGAAGTGCCGCTTGAACTCCATCGTCTGGGTGGGCATTCCCAGAGCCAGGCCGATCAGCTGCGGAAGGTGCAGGATGGGCATGGAGTACTCCTCGCCCATCAACTGCTCGGTCTTGCGCTGGTAGGCGTCCATGGCGAGATGGCACAGCGGGCACGGGGTGACCATGGCCTGGGCCCCCGCGTCGCGGGCGCCCGAGAGGGCCACGTGCGACTCGCGCAGGGCGACCTGCTCACGGGCCAGGATGATCGGGAAGCCGCAGCAGCGCGACTTGCCGTCGTAGTCGGCGACCTCGCCGCCCAGCGCCGTGATGAGCCGCTCGAGCGACTGCGGACGGTCGGGGTCCTCGAAGCCCATGACCGACGACGGCCGCAGCAACTGGCACCCGTAGTACGGGGCGACCCTCAGGCCGTTGAGGCCCCGCGGCC
Organism: Actinomycetota bacterium; assembly: GCA_005792725.1. Taxonomy (GTDB): domain Bacteria; phylum Actinomycetota; class Thermoleophilia; order Miltoncostaeales; family Miltoncostaeaceae; genus SYFI01. The sequence continues at coordinate 8,717 of SXQZ01000046.1, read as the reverse complement.
CGCGCTCCTCGAGAAGGGAGAGGCCCTCCTCGGTCGCGAGGTACCACAGGAGGTGCGTGACGTCGATCGTGCCCTGGTACGGGCGGGCCCCGGCGTTCACGAGGTCGCCGTTGACCTGCTCGAGCAGGCGCGGGTCCTCCTTCACCATCTTGTTGGCACGTCGCAGGTTGAGCGTGCAGACGTTGCAGATGGTGAGGATGTCCGCGCCCATCTCCTCGGCCTCCGAGAGGATGCGCACGTTGAGCGTGAGGTACAGATTCGGCTTGGCCTCGGCGATGTCGCCGGCCCCGCAGCAGGTGGCCTGGGGCATCGGCAGCAGCTCGATGTCGAGGAGCGGTGCCAGGGCCTTCGTCGTGGCGTTCAGCTCCTTCGAGCTGAACTCGGCCACGCAGCCGGGGTAGTACGCGAACTGACGCGCCACTAGATCGTCTCCTTGACGTTCTTCATGAGCTTGGTGACCTGGTCCCGGTTCTTGACCCGGTGCGTGAGGGGTGACGCCGGCAGCTTGCCCTTCTGCAGCATGCGGAGCGCGAGCGGGGCGTTGAAGGCCCCGCCCACCGGATCCGTGTAGCCGCCCACCAGCTGCTCGTTGAGCTTGCCACCGGTGCGCATGGAGATGAGGAATGCCTTGGCGTGACGGGCGCCCTTGTCCTTCGTGACCTTCTCCTGGAAGGCGATGGCCCCGAGCTTCTCGATGGCATCCCGCGGGTCCACGCCCTTCGGACAGCGCTCGTTGCAGAACATGCAGCGGGTGCAGTCCCACACGCCGTGCTCCCCCGAGTACAGCCGGGCCCGGTTGCGGCGCTGGGCGTCGCGCTCGTCGGCGGCGAACCGGTACCCCCACGCGAAGGCGGCCGGCCCGACGAACTCCGGGTCGGCCGCCAGCGAGTTGCACTCCGAGTAGCACGCTGCGCACAGGATGCAGGCGCTCTCCTTGAACACCTTCTCCATCGCCTCCTTCGGCACCAGGCGCTCCTTCTCGGGCGCCGGGCCGTCGGGGATCAGGAAGGGCTTCACGGCCTTGAACTTCTCCCAGAACGGCGTCATGTCGACGACCAGGTCCTTGATGGGCGCGAAGTTGCCGATGGGGTCCACCTGCACGACGTCCGAACCGCTCTCGGCCTTGGCCACCTCCACCTGGGTCATGCAGGCGAGCACGGTCTTGCCGTTGACCTTGCACGCGCAGGACCCGCAGATGGCCGACCGGCACGAATAGCGCAGGGCGAGCGTGCCGTCCTGCTCGTTCTGGATGCGCAGCAGCGCGTCCAGAACGGTGGTCTTCTCCTCGTGCGCGAGGTCGAAGTCCTGGTGGTAGGCGTCGGTCTCGCCGGAGTCCGGCTGGAACCGGAAGACCCGGAACGTGGTGCTCGCCATCAGTAGGACCTCACCTGGGGCTCGTACTTGGTCATGGCCACGGGCGAGTAGTCGAGGCGGATCTCGCCGTCGTCCAGATACGCCAGTGTGTGCTTCATCCATTTCTCGTCGTCGCGGTCCGGGAAGTCCGTGCGCGAGTGGGCACCGCGGCTCTCGTGGCGCGCGATGGCGCCCGTCACCATGCAGTCCGCGAGGTCGAGCAGGTATCCCGTCTCGATCGTGTGGATGAGGTCCGTGTTGAAGGTCTTGCCCTTGTCGTCGACCACGACGCCCTGGAACCTCTCCCGCAGTTCATCGACCTTGGCCTTGGCCTCGCGGAGCGGGCCATCCGAGCGGAACACGCCGACCTTCTCCTGCATGACCGTCGAGAGCTCATCGCGGATCGCACCCTGACGGGGTCCGTTCTCCCGGAGCAGCAGGCCCTCGATTCGGGCCTGGGTCTCGTCCGCGGCGTTCACCGGGACGTCGGGCGTGCCGGCCTCCTTGGCGTACACCGCCGAGGCCTCGCCGGCGCGGGCGCCGAACACCACGGCCTCGAGCAGCGAGTTCCCACCAAGGCGGTTCGCGCCGTGCACCGACACGCAGGCGCACTCCCCGGCGGCGAACAGCCCCGGCATGTGCGGCGCGGCGCCCCAGTGATCCACGTGGACGCCACCCATGTGGTAGTGCGCGCCCGGCTTGACCGGGATGGGCTCCTCGATGGGGTCCGTCCCGGCGAACGCGATGGCCAACTCGCGGATCTGCGGCAGCCGCTCCATGATCCGCTCGCGGCCCAGGTGGCGCAGGTCGAGGAGTACGCAGCCGTCGATTCCGCGGCCCTCAAGGATCTCGGTCGCCTCGGCGCGCGACACGACGTCGCGTGAGGCCAACTCGAGCTTGTTGGGTGCGTAGGTGCTCATGAAGCGGTCCCCGTCCTTGTTCAGGAGGTACCCGCCCTCCCCGCGGGCGCCCTCCGTCACGAGCACGCCGTTCGCGGCGAGCGTGGTGGGGTGGAACTGCATGAACTCCATGTCCTTGAGCGGCACGCCCTTGCGGAGGGCGAGGCTCATGGCGTCGCCGGTGGACGCGTGCGCGTTCGTCGAGGGGCGGTATACGCGGCCCGCACCGCCGGTGGCCATGACGACCGCCTTGGCACCGATGGTCTCGACCCGGCCGTGGATCATGTCGTAGGCCACCACGCCGACCGCGTTGCCCGAGTCGTCGGTCACCAGGTCGGTGACGAACCACTCCTCGTAGGTCGGGATGTTGTACTTCACGCACACCGTGTACAGGGTGTGCAGGATCACGAGTCCGGTGAGGTCGGCCGCGAAGCAGGTGCGCGGGAACCCGGCGCCGCCGAACGGGCGCTGGGCGATCTTGCCGGAGTCCTCTTGGCGGCTGAACACCGCGCCCCAGTGCTCGAGCTTGTAGACCTCGAGCGGCGCCCGCTGGCACAGCACCTCGATGGCGTCCTGATCGCCGATGTAGTCGGCGCCCTTCACCGTGTCGAACGTGTGGTTCTCGGTGTTGTCATCGGTCTCGTTGCCGAGGGCGGCGTTGATGCCGCCCTGCGCGGCACCCGAGTGGCTGCGGACGGGGTGCAACTTGGTCACGAGGGCGACGTCGACGCCGGCTTCGTGCGCGGCGATCGCCGCACGCATGCCCGCAAGACCAGCACCGACGACGACGACATCGTGTGTGCGCACTGTTCTACGTACCTCCGGTCGGATGAGAGGGATTCCGCTGGGCACGAAGGCTACCCCAGCCCGACCCGTCCGGATGTCCGTCCCCGCGGGACATTCGGCCCTCTAGGGCGAGTAGCGCCGACCCCCGGCGAAACGGTCGAAGTACCGCCCCGACGAGATGTCCTGCACCTTCACCACGTCGCCGGTCCGCGGCGCGTGCACCATCATGCCGCCCCCGATGTACAGGCCCATGTGGCCGATGTAGCCCGACGAGTCGGCGAAGAACACCGCATCGCCCGGCTGCAGGCGCTCCCGGGGCACGAACGCGCCCACCCGGGCCTGGTCCTCGGCCACGCGCGGTATCCGCATGCCGAGTTGCCCGTAGACGTAGATAACGAGCCCGGAGCAGTCGAACCCACCCGGCTTGGCGCCGCCCCACACGTATGGCGTGCCCTGGAACGACATCGCCATCTGCGCAGCCTGGCCACCCAGCCCGGGCCGCGACCCCGGCACCACGGTGTTCTTCGCGAAGGCCACTGTGCGGGGCGTGCCGGCATCGGGCTCGAACACTGTGAGATCGCCCGGGATCACGGGGAACTCGGCATCAAGGGGCCGGCGGGCCAGCACCAGCACCCAGCCGCGGCTCTGCTCGATGGCCGCGTTGGTCTGGGGGCGCTCGCCATCGATGCCCAGGTACAGGGGGTCATCCGCCGTCGCGTTGAACGCACCCTTCACGGCCGACTCGGTGTACAGCGCGCGCGACCGCGCCGCCACGGCCCCGGCCACCAGCACGGCGGAGGCGCGGTCGCCCCACTCCGGCGGCATCTCCCCCGGCAGCACCCCCCGGATGTAGTTCTCGGTGCTCGTCTGGTTGATCACGGCCATGGTGCGGCCGCTGCTGGGGATCACCCGCAGGCTGCCGCGGTAGCGCAGCTCGAGCGGGTCGGACATCCGGATTCCGGTCTCGGCCGTTCCGCTGTCGAGCCGCACCGGGCCCACCATCTTGCGTGACCTCGCACCGGGCACGTCGAGGTCGGTCACGGCGAAGCCGGTCCTGCCGTACCTCTTCACGAGGATGCGGTGGCCCACGGCCACCTGGACCGGCGTGGCACGCCGGCGCCCCTCGTCCACCATCCGCAGCACCGTCTTGCCCTGCATCACGACCTGCCCGGCCTGATCGGCCACGAGCACGCGCATGGGCACGGCGGGCATCTGCCTCAACTGGCCGGCCGGGAAGGCCGCACGCATGATCTGGTGCGACGTCCTCCCCTGCTTCGCGAGGGCGTAGGCATCGTTGCGCGTCATGGGCGCGGCCGTGGCGACCGACCCGGCCATCACGATCGCGAGGCCGACCGCGATAAGGGGCCGAAGGAACATCCCCTCCCAACGTAGCAGCGACCCGGGGTCCGACCGCCGCCAATGGGGTCCCGAAACCACCGGGAGCACGCTTCTCCTGCTCAGACCGCTATTCCCGCGCGGGTGCCGCGCCCCCCGTCGCCGCCCCGGTCCCGCCGGCGTGAGGTGCGCGGTGGGTTGGTGCCGGCCACGCAACCCCTCCGCGCGGCGGCGGCTACGCCCGGGCGAAGACCTGCCCGAGGCGTTCCATGCCCACCGTGATCTCCGCGGGGGAGACCCCGGAATAGGCCAGGCGCAGGGTGTTGTGGTGCCCCTCGGTGAAGCACGATGAGCCCGCCACGTAGATCACGCCCGCGTCCTGCGCCACGGGCAGCAGGGCGTCGGCCGACAGGTCGCCCGGCAACTCCAGCCACATGAAGAACCCGCCCTGCGGGGGTGTGCAGCGGGTGCCCGCGGGCATGTGCACCAGGCCGGCCGCCATTGCGTCGCGTCGCACGCGCATGAGTTCGGTGACCCTGGCGATGTTCGGGTCGAGCAGGCCGTCCTCGCACACCTTCAGCACCGCGGCCTCGGGGAGGTGCGCCGGCGAGATGTACGTCTGGTTGGCACGGGTCGTGAGCGACGCGATGAGGTCGGGCGGCGCAATGAGGTACCCCACGCGCAGTCCGGGGGCCAGCGTCTTGGAGAACGATGACGAGAACATCACCCGCTCCGGTCCACCGATCCCGTAGATGGCGGGCAGCGCCTCGCCCTCGAAGCGAAGGCGGCCGTACGGGTCGTCCTCGAGGATCCAGAAGCCGTGCTGTTCGGCCAGCGCCACCAGGGCCCGGCGCTTCTCGAGCGAGATCGTGGTGCCGGCCGGGTTGTGGAAGTTCGGGATCGTGTAGACGAGCCGGGGCACGCGTCCGGCCGCGCAGGCCGCGGCGAGGGCGTCCACGTCCATGCCGTCCGCCTCCATGGGGATGGCGAGGATCTCCATGCCGTGCCTGCGCGCCTGGAGCAGCGCCCGGTCGTAGGTCGGCGCCTCGAGGCCGATCAGGTCACCCGGCGACAGGAAGGTCTCGAGCAGGAAGACGTAGCCCTCGAGCGACCCGTTGGTGATGAGCACGCGGTCGGCCGTGGTGCCGTGGTGGGCCGCGAGCCACTCGCGAAGGGGCGGGTAGCCCCCACCCGTGCCGTACGACAGGATGACCGCCGGGTCCGCGGCGAGGGCGGCGGTGGCGCAGCGGGCGATGAGTCCGCCGTCCAGGGCCTCGGGGGCCGGGGCACCGCGGGCGAATGAGATGACGTCGGGCACGGCGCGGGAGTCTAGACCGGCCCGGTGGTCGCCAGCCGGGTGTCCGGGGCGATGGGTGTCCCCGCCGGCGGGGCGGAGCACGCGGACGGCGCGTGGGGCCGTGAACGCCGGCGCGGCGGCTCAGGGAGGTCTCCCCCCGGGCCGCCGCACCGTGCGCCGCACTCGCTACCCGAGTCGGCGGGAGACGATCTGGGCGACCTCGGTGGGGTTGGTGCCCACCTCGACCCCCATGGCCTCAAGGGCGTCCTTCTTGCCCTGGGCCGTCCCGGACGAGCCGGTGATGATGGCGCCGGCATGGCCCATCTGCTTGCCGGCCGGTGCCTGGAACCCCGCGATGTAGCCCACCACCGGGGTCGTCATGTTCGCGGAGATGAAGGCACCGGCCTTCTCCTCCTCGTCACCGCCGATCTCGCCGACCATCACGACCAGATCGGTCTCCGGGTCATCCTCGAACTTCTGGAGGATGTCGATGAACGACGACCCGACGATGGCGTCGCCGCCGATGCCCACCACCGTGCTCTGGCCGATGCCCAGATCACCGATCTCCTTGGAGATCTGGTACGTGAGCGTGCCCGAGCGGCTGATGATCCCCACGCGGCCGGGTGCGAAGACGTCGGTGGGCATGATGCCCACGGTGGCCTTCCCGGGGCTGATCGCGCCCGGGCAGTTCGGCCCCAGCAACTGCTGGTCCCCGCGCCTCAGGTGCGTGTAGATGCGCATCATCTCGTGGGCGGGAATGCCCTCGGTGATGGCGATGGTGAGGTCGATGCCGGCACCGAGCGACTCGTAGATGGCGTCGGGCGCGAAGCGCGGCGGCACGAAGATCATTGACGTGTTGGCGCCGGTGGCCTCCACCGCGTCGCGCACGGTGTTGAAGACCGGGATGCCGTCCACGTCCTGCCCCGCCTTGCCCGGCGTGACGCCGGCGACCACGTTGGTGCCGTACGCGCGGTTGCGCAGCGTGTGGAACTGACCCTCGCGGCCGGTGACGCCCTGCACCACCAGCCTGGTGTCCTGATTGACCAGGATGCTCACGCGGCCTCCTTCGCCAGCTCGACGGCGCGCTGGGCGGCGGCGAGCATCGTGGGCTCGACCACCACGTTGGCCGGGGCGCGCTCAGCGATGATGGCGCGCCCCGCCTCTGCGGCGGTCCCGTCGAGGCGCACCACGATGGGGAGCGTGGCCCCCAGCGTGCCGAGCGCCGTGAGGAGGCCGTTGGCCACCTCGTCGCAACGCGTGATGCCGCCGAAGATGTTGATCATCAGCGACTTCACCTTGGGGTCCGAGAGAAGGACCTCGAGCGCGGTGGCCACGGCCTGCGCATCCGACCCGCCGCCCGCATCGAGGAAGTTGGCGGGCCTGCCACCGGCCAGTGCGACCACGTCGAGGCTGCTCATCACGATCCCTGCGCCGTTGCCCATGATGCCGATGTCGCCGTCGAGCTTCACGTAGGTCACGCCGCGCTCGTGCGCCATGCGCTCCTGCGGGTCGTCCGTGACGCTCTCCGTGAGCGCGGCCAGGTCGGGGTGGCGGTAGAGCGCGTTGTTGTCGATGGACACCTTGGCGTCCAGCGCAACCACGCGGTCATCCGCGGTCCAGATGAGAGGGTTGATCTCGATGAGGGTGGCCTCGAGCCCGATGAACGCCTCGTACGCCTTCGTCAGCGCGTCGAGCACGCCCTTCTGGGCGGCCTCGTCAATGCCGGCGTGGTACACGAGCCAGCGTGCATCGTGTGGCTGGAGCCCGATGAGCGGGTCCACGTGCAGTCGCGCGAGCGCCTCGGGGTGCTCCGTCGCCACCGCCTCGATGTCCATGCCGCCCATGGCCGACAGCATCACCAGCGGCTTCTTCGCCGACCGGTCGAACGTGACCGAGGCGTAGTACTCCTTCTTGATGTCGGAGGCGGCCTCGATCCACACCCGCTTCACCGTGTGCCCCTTGATGTCCATTCCGAGGATCACCTCGGCCTCGGCGGCGGCCTCATCCGGGGTCGCGGCGAGCTTGATGCCGCCCGCCTTGCCACGGCCGCCCACCTGCACCTGGGCCTTCACGACGACCGTTCCGCCGATCGCCTCGGCGGCGGCTCTCGCCTGCTCGGGCGTGTCCGCGACCTCGCCCGACGGCACGGCGAGGCCGTACGTGGCGAAGAGCTGCTTGCCCTGATACTCGAAGAGATCCACCCGCGTCCCTTGTCTCGCTGTCAGTGAGTGGCCCGCAGGCACGGGGGAATCCCCGCCGTGAGCCGGTCGGGGACACTACATTCGGTTCGTGGCGGGTGACAGTTCAATCGCCGAGCGCCTCGAGATGCTGCTGGTGCTGCAGTGGCTCGACGAGGGCCGCCCCGACGGCGGGGACGTCATGCTCTCCAGTCCCACCGCCGCATCCGAACTGGCCCTGCACGGCGACGCCGGACTCCTGGCCGTCATGGGGGCCCTGGGAATGCTGGAGGACGCCGGGCGGGTGAAGGTGCAGTGGCCCGGGCGTCCCTTCGATTCGTCCAATGCCCGGGTGCTGCTGGCCGATGCCATCACCCGCGACGCCGACGGGCTGTTCGGCTCCTAACGGCGCAACCGCCGCACGGCGATCACCGCCCCCACGACCGCGCCGATGATGGCGCCCACCACGAGCGCCGTGGTGCGGTTGGCCATGGCGGGGTCGAACAGCGTCACGAGCCCCGCCGCCACGCCCACGCCGACGGCGCCCAGCAGAAGGGCCGCCCCCAGTGCGATGCCGGTGGCCCTCGGGTCGGGCGCCCTCCAACCGCGCGCCTCGTCGTCGTCGGCGTCGTCGGAGCCGCGGAACCGCCGCACGTCCTCGGGGTTGCGCGCCGTCGCGGCGATACCCGCCGCGACCTGCGAGAGCGTGTCCGGATACACCGTGGCCTCGCGGGCCAGGGTGCGCAGCGCCACGCCGGCCCGCGCCAGGTGGAGGGGGTCACGGGGCAGGGCCCGGGCGATCGCGGCGGCGGCCAGCGCGGCGGCCTCGGCGGGCGCGATGTCGCCGGGGGTGATCACCGGCTCGGCGTC
>SXQZ01000045.1 GCA_005792725.1 Actinomycetota bacterium | reverse complement strand
TACTCGGCGCTGAAGTGCCGCCGCCGCGGGCGCTCGACCAGCTGCGGGTCAGGGACCGGCTCCGGCGCGCGGTGCCCGGCACCCGCTTCGCTGCGCTCGCCTGCGGCTCGCTGCGCTTCGCGGGTGCCGGCTCCGGTTGTCGCGATCAACATCATCATGTTCTCCAGCCTTGCCCTCTAAACAATGGGTCATGGGTGTCTCACGTGACGTTGGCAGAGAGGGGCCATGGACGATGTAGTTCCCTCCGGCAGAGAGCGTGGGGGGAGCCACCGCCGTGAACTCGGTCTCTGCGACGTTGACCCCGGACAGGGCGAGGGATGTCACCGAGTCAAACGTGTTGGTCACCGGAGTGTAGGCCCACGTGCTCGCGACCTCGAGCATCGGTCCCTCCCCGCCGTCCGCTGTCACGAAGCTGGTTGTCAGGGCGATCGAACTCGGATCAAAGGGGAAGGGGCAGGACACCGCCGATGCCGGCACGGCGACTTGTAAGGACCCGTTCAGGTCCGCTTGGTATTGAGCGTTGAGCGTGATGGTGCACGGCTGCGGCTGGAGCACCACCGTGTCGCCCTGAGCGGCCGGGACGACGGCGCCGAGCGCAAGAAGCCCGCCGAGCGGAAGAACCCACCGTGGGGGACCGATCATTGTTCGCCTTCCGTTCGGGGCCGATGAGTGAACGGTACAATCCCCTGATCGGCAGCGCCCGGTTCGCTGCGTCGATGCCATACCCCGAGGCGGCCTCGCCCGGGCCCGGCCCCCGTGGACCGCCGGGCCCGACGCGGGAGCGCCAGCCGGCATCCCACCGTCACACCCTCAGGTGCACCAGGTCCCAATCAGGCCGGATGCCCCAGCGGTCGGCGATCTCTATGAGGTCAGGGGTCATCGGCCAGGAGTCGGCCAGTGGCACGCCCGCGTGCGCGGGCGTGCCGCCCTTCAGCGGCATGCACCCATGGTTGTCCCCCAGTCGGTCGATCTCGGCGATGTCATCGGGACCGAGCACGATCTTCGCGGGGGTCGTCGCCAGTTCCCGGCGCTGGTCCTCGACCGTCTTGTGATTGACCCCCGCCTCCTGGATGAAGGTGGGCACCACGCAGTGGACGCCCTGCTGCGCGAGAGTCCACTGCGCTGCGAGTTGCAGGGGCGTGAGGCCGTGACGGTCCGCGATCGGCTGGAGCGCTGCAAGGCGCCGCCGACCCTCGGCCACCCAACCCGCGGGCCGGTAGGCGCGATGGTCCCCCGGCATCAGCGCATCCTCGTCCGGTAGGTCGCCGTGGAAGATCCCGCCGTAGTCCACGACGCGGGCCAGGACCTTCACGCCCTCCTGGCCGAGAGCCGGGAGGGCCATCCGCCCGGGCCACGGCTCGAACGGATTGAGGATGATCATCGCCCAGTCCATCTGGGCCCCGTAGCGCTCGACGCAGCCGATGAGGTCGAGCGTGAACCCGTTGGCCGGGCCCGGGGCGATGCCGATCATCGTGGCGAGCCCCTCGGCGCGCAGATCGGCCATCGCGCGCCAGACCACCTCGCTCGTGTAACCGATGCGATCGGGGTTGTGCAGCATCACCAAATCCACGTGATCGGTGCCAAGGCGCTCGAGGCTGGCCTCAAGGGCCCCGAACAGGTAGTCGCGGTACCCATCCTCACCCCGCAGCGTGGGATTCGTAAAGCGCGGATACCCGCTGGACCCCTGACGGACCCCGTTCACGAAGTCGTGACCAATCGCTGCGGCGATGCAGTACGCCCCGCGGTCGAGCCCACTGACCGCGCGGCCGACGATGCGATCGGCCTCGCCCTCCGCGTAGACGTCCGCGGTCACGACGGTGCCGATGTCGTCCCCGGGCCGCAGCAGCGCCTCGAGGCGCCTGTCCTCCAGGGGCTCCCCGAAGTGCATGACCCGCCCGCCGCTCCACGCCCCGATCGCTGTGTGCCCGATCTCCGCCATACCCCGATTCTGCCAGCGCCCACCCGGGCGTGGCGGGCCGACCGTCCCCGCTGGGGGTGCGGGACGACCCGCGTCCCGTGGGCCGGTTGGGCCGCGTGAGCCGTTCCGGATGCCGTCGGTGGCCGCCGTGGCCCCCCGTCGGTCTGCCCCGCCACCCCACGGGGTGCACGCGGGTCACGCGGCGGCGGTGACCCGGATCTGCTCGTCGCCCGCCACCACGACGTCACCCTCGTGCAGCTGGCGCCCCCGTCGGCGTTCGGGCTGCCCATTCACGCTCACTCCGAGTGCGATCAGGGCCTTCACGTCGCCACCGCCCGAGGCAAGGCCCGCCAGCTTCAGCAGCTGACCGAGCCGGATCATCTCCCCCCTGATGGCGATGTCGCGCACGCGGCGACGTTACGCGATGCGCGCGATACGGTGCCGGGCCGTGGCACGCGCCCGCTGGATCCTCATTGCCCTCGTGTGCGGCGTCATCATCGCGCTCTCGGTGGTGATCGCCGGCGTGTCGGCGGGCGCCACGGACACCTGGGGCGGCTACGCGGGCGCGCTCGCCCGGGAGCAGGCGGAGGAGTGGTGGGCGCTCTGGCTGATGCCGGGGCTGCTTCTCGCGATGGTCGCCGGGCTGGCGCTTGGAATCGCCACCTCACCCGCCGGGCAGCGCGACCGCGCGGGGGCGGCGCGGCGGAGCGCGTTCCTGTGGACCGGAGTGGCGGTGCTCGTCCTGTCCCTGTCGTCACCGGTGGCGGTGATCGCCCAGGGCGGCCTGCTCACCGCGCACATGCTCCAGCACGTCGCCCTCGGCGCGCTGGCTCCCCTGCTGATCCTCCTTGCGGTGCCGCGGGCGCGGCGTGGGACGCGCGAGCGCAGGCGCGTGCTCGCGGTAATCCTCCACCCCGTTGTCGCGTTCGCCGTGTGGCTCTCGACCACCATCGCGTGGTTGGTCCCCGACCTGCACCACGAAGTGCTCGCCCGGCCGTGGGTGGGGGTGCTGCAGCAGGCCGCCGTGTTCGGGGCAGGGGTTGTCATGTGGGCGCCCATCACCGACCGCATCGTCGACCCGCCCCCGTGGTTCCGCACCGGCGCGAAGTGCGCCTTCATGGTCGGGGTCTGGTTCGCCGGCGTGGCCATCGCCAATGTCTTCTGGTTCTCGGGAACCCCCTTCTACGAGTCGCATCGGGCGGGTGCAGCGGCGTTCGGGCTCTCCCCCCTTCAGGACCAGGCCAACGCGGGCACGGTGATGATCCTTGCCCATTGCGCGATCACCTTCGGGGCGATCGGCGTGCTGTTCTTCCGGCATGCCGCGGAGCGCGGGCTGGAACAACGGCTGATCGAGGCCGGCGTGCCCGCCGACGAGGTGCATCGCGCGACGTTCGACGGGGTGCTTCCCGACCTTGCCGCGCGGGTGGGCGTTCCCCTGCGCACCCGCACCGGGCTGGACTGAGGCGAACCCTGGCCCGGGGCGCCCGGAGGCGGGCACCGCGGCCGGTGCGATCGCGATCCGCGCG
>SXQZ01000044.1 GCA_005792725.1 Actinomycetota bacterium | reverse complement strand
GGCGGCGGCGAGAGCGGAGAAGGCGGCCGTGGGCCCGGCGCCGTCCCGGGCGGCCCGTGCCCGCGCGCCCAGGACGCGAGCCGAGGCGTCGGCGCGCTCAAGCGCCGCCGCCATCCGGTGGATCGCCGTGCGGGTGTCCGCGGTCATGGGGTCACCCTATGCCGGGGTGTTCCCGGTGGTCCTCATCCCTGCGACCAATACCGGTGCGACCGGTTCTGGTCGCGTGTCGCATGCCGTCCCCCCCCTCGGGGGCGGCGTGACGGCCTGGTTCCGGCGGGCCGGCACGCTGACCCGCTGCCCCCGGCGCCGTTGGCGCATGCCCCGCCCGTGCGGCGGCGGCCTTCCGTTCCCGGCGGAGGGTGGCACCGGGGTCGCGTAGCGTCGGCACCGTTACCTGCCGCGACCCCGCATGATCAGGAGGACGACATGGCCCGGCTCGAACCCGGACAGCAGGCCCCGGACTTCACGCTGCCGTCGGATGGCGGGCACGACGTCACCCTGTCCGCCTTGCGCGGGGCCCCCGTGGTGCTCGTCTTCTACCCGAAGGCGATGACCTCGGGCTGCACACAGCAGGCATGCGCCTATCGGGACTCGCTTGCGCGCTTCGCGACGCTCGGGGTCAGCGTGCTCGCGATCAGTCCGGACCCGGTGGCACGTCTTGAGCGGTTCCGCGACAAGGAGGCCCTCACCTTCCCCCTGCTGGGCGATGAGTCACACGCTGTGCTCGAGGCCTATGGCGTGTGGGTGGAGAAGACCATGTACGGCCGGAGGTACATGGGCGTGGAGCGCAGCACCGTGATCGTCGGGCCGGATGGGGTGGTGCAGCACGCCGACTACAAGGTGGCGCCGGCGGGGGATGCGGAGCGCGTGCTCGCCCTGCTGGGCTGAGCATCGGTACGCTGCCGCGCGAACGAGTTCCGGGGAGGAATCCGATGGACGCATTCGAGGCTATCCGCACGCGCAAGGCCGTTCGCCAGTACACCGATCGCCCGGTGCCCGATGCGGTGCTCGACAGAGTGCTGCGGGCGGCCCTGCAGGCGCCCACGGGGAGCGGTTCCCAGGCCTGGAGTCTCATGGTCGTACGCGACGAGGCACGGCGGCGGGAGGTCGCCGACCTGGTGATCGCCGGCGGTGCGCAGTACTTCGCCGAGATGCGCCCCCGCGGGGATGCCACACCCGAGGAGCATGAGACCGCGTGCGTCGCCTACGCCGAGAAGATCCTCCCGACGTACCGCATCGCGCCGGTGTGGGTGATGGGCCTGCTGGTGCCACGCCACAACTACCCGGAGCGCATGGCCGGGGGCGGATACACCGACGACCTCCTCTCGGTGGCGTTCGCGATGGAGAACCTGTTCGTTGCCGCCCGGGCCGAGGGGCTCGGCACCGTGCCGACGTCGGCATTCCAGCGGTTCGAGAAGGACCGCCTGCGCGCGATCGTCGGGCTGCCCGACGAGATCGATCCGGTGCTCGTGACGCCGCTCGGCTACCCCGAGTCGTTCCCCGAGGGGCTGCCCCCGGCGCTCAAGCGCACATACCGCGGGTGGAGGTCCCTGGTGCACGATGATGCCTGGGGGAACACCCGCGACTAGGACCAGGAGGACGCTTCCGTGGCATGGGATGACATCGCTCAGTGGCAGCCGCAGGATCTGTTCGCATCGCTGCGCATGGGGGACAAGGTGCAACCGGTCGACTGCCGGGACCTCACGTGGCGTGAGGCGGAGACGAAGGTCAAGAACGCAATCCGCCTGGACCCGATCGGGTTCACATCGGAGATCGGCACGCTCCCGAGGGAGAAGGAACTGATCTTCTACTGCGACCGCGTCGGTGAAGCCACCAGCATGACGATCGCGCTGACCGCGTTCGACAACGGGTACTCCCGGGTGGGCGTGCTCGTGGGGGGCTTCGACGCGTGGGCGGCGGCGGGCTACCCGGTGGAACCCAAGGAGTAGCCCGCCGCCGCATGTCGCGCGGTGACTACGCCTTGGGGGTCAGGCCGTAACGCTCCTCAAGCCAGTCGGGCAGGGTCGCGGCCAGGCCGCGGATCAGGAGCTCGCGCTCGGAGATGGCGATGCGGGCGGCTACCGACAGCACGAGCCGGCTCTCATCCGAGCGCAGGCCCGGCACGCCGGACACCATGTTGTCGGCCTCGGCCTTGTTGTAGACCATCCCGCGGGCGGCCATCGGCCAGTGCTCGCGCGTCCACTGGATGAGCGACTCCTCGAGATCGGTGGGCGTGTACTCGAAGAAGGCGCGCTGGAGTTCATTCGGTGTCGGGTCACTGTCGCGCTGCATATGGAGTCCTTTGAGGGGCCGGTTACGTGATCGCCCGGCAGGATAGCCCTGTGAGCGATGCGAGCGGTACGCGATCGGGGGCCGCCCGCGGGCGGCTGTGCCTGCTGGTGGCCGGCGTGGCGCCGGCGGTGGCCGCGGTCGTGGCCAGTGGCCTCGAGTGGGGGCGCCTGCTCGTGAACGGGCGCCTCGTGGTGATCGACAGCGGCCTCTCGCTGTGGCAGGGCATGGTCGTGCTCATCGCCGCAGTCGCGGGTGCGGTCGTGATGGCCCTGTCGATCGCCGCGGGACGGGCGCGCGTGGCGTCGCTCGCGGCCCTGGTCCCCGGAATGGTGATCGCGGCGGTCGCCACCGAGGCCCTGGTCTGGCTGGTGGCCCGCCCGGCGGATCTGGCGGACCGGGTACGCGCCGGGGCGGAGGCGATCGCGCTGAAGGGGTATGTCGTTCCCCCCATCGAGAGCATCCTCGGCCCGGGCGGGTGGATCGCGCTGGCCGCCGGGTTGCTGATGATGGCGGCCGGGCTGCTGGGGCTCGTGGTGCCCGCGTGGCGCGCACGCCGCGGCGCGGCGGACGGCGGGTAGACTCCGGTTCCGGCCATGCAGACGTTCATCCTCCTCGCCACGCTCAGTCCGCAGGGCCTCCAGACGCTGCGGCTCACACCCGAGCGCCTGCTCGAGGTGAACCGCGAGATCGAGGACCTCGGCGGACGCGTCCTGAACCAATGGGCGATCCTCGGCCACTACGACTTCATCAGCGTGATCGAGGCGCCCGACGCGGCGGCGGCGGCGAGGATTGTGCGCGAACTCTCGGCCCGTGGCAGTGCCACGTTCGAGACGCTCACGGCGATGGCCCCGGACGAGATCCTCGGGTAGAGGTAGGGCCGGGGCAGGTTCCGGACGCCGCACGGGTGATCGGGCCCCTGCCCGGGGAGGGGCCCCGGGGCACGGCACTGAATACATCCCGAGGGCCCCCGGCCATCCGGCCCCGGGCCGGGAGCGGTACCGGGAGCGGGCCGCTACACCCCGGCGCGCCGCCACGTCCCGGAGTGGCAGAGCGGGCACGGCGGTAGGACGAGGATGCCGTCGTTCTCGGCCGGTGACGTGACGAGCAGGTCGCACTCGGCGCATCGGAACGCTCCGGTCACCTCGTCGCCGATCGTGAGGACCTGGGACTCATCGGGGCCCTGCGGCATGTGTATTCCTCCCGCGCTCGGCGCGTAGTGGGGTGGTAGGTGGCCCCGCGACGCCTAGATCGCGAGGGCGGCGACCAGGGCAGCGGATGCCACCACGGCGAAGAGCACGAACCCGACGGCCAGCAGCCGGGTCTCGGTGACCAATGGGGCGCGGACGTCGCCATGGTGTGACGGCCGCCAGTGCACGAGCCGCGCCACCCGCCCGTCGTGGACGGATCGCTCGCAGTACGGGCAGAACGTGGCCGCTTCCAGCAGGGGGAGTCCGCACCGGTGGCAACCGGGTGCATCCGAGTGGTGATGGTGCTGGAGATCGGACTCCGTGCGCACGAGCGGCTCCTCGCGTGACCCCGCCACGGCGGCGGGATGGGCAGCATACCCCCGCCGGGAGGAATCCGCGTGCCGGCGTCGAAGGGGCGCGATCGGCGGGCGAATCACGCGGGCGCGTCGTCTCCCAGCACCGGAAAGGCAACGACGGCGTCGTGCCCGGTGTCCTCGTCCCGCCGCGCGGCCCGGGCCGCCTCGACGTCGGCCCGCCGGGCATCCACCTCGGCGATCTGGTCGGCCAGAGCGGCCACGGGGATGTCGCCCTCGCGGGCGAGCGTGTGAACGCGCTCGCCCAGCACGGCAAGGGCGCGCCGGTGCCGGCGCTCGAGAACCCGCTTCTCGCCCTCGGCCCGGGCCCGGTGCAGGGACGCACGCAGGTCCTGCGAAACGCGGCCCGCGGTGGTGGTGACCGAGGTGATGAGTGACATGCCCCGATGGTACCGGCGCGCCTTGTCGCCGGGGCGGGCGCGAGGCGTGACGAGCGGGCACACACCGGCGTGGCCGGTGGACTTAGCGTCGCCTGCATGGTCGGGACGGCGATCAGGCGCGGTGGCAGCGGGCAGGCGACGATCGAGAATGTCGGCCTCACGCTGGTCGTCGCGCTGCTTCTCGGTGCTCTTGCCATGTGGGCGGTGCGCACGCCGTGGGCGCCCGATTCGCCGCCGGCCGTTCTCGACCGCGTGACCGCCGCGTTGGTGGCCGCACCGCTCCCGGCGGGGCCGGTGGGGGCGGCCACGGTCGGCTCCCGCCGTCAGATGGAGCGCGAGGCCGCCGCCGCCGGGGGCGGTGGAGACGCGGCGGACGCGGACCGGCGGGGGGTGCTGGCGCGTGCCTGGGACGGGTTCCTGTGGTGGGGTGCCCTCAACGTGGACGGGCAGATCGAGGCGGGAAAGGGGTTCCTCGAGCAGGTGGGAGTGCGCGCGGAGGATCTGGTGAAGGATCCGGTCAAGACGATCGAGGGCGCAGTGGGCCGGTTGTCCGAGCCGCCGCTCACGGGCAGCGCGGCACGTGTGGCCAACATCGTGAAGACCATCACAACGATGGGCGACCGACCGTTTCGTGAGTCGTTCCTGGGCATCTCGCGCGACCTCGGGGGGTTGGGGGCCGACTGGCTGATCGCGCGGTATGCGCGTGGCGCCGGCGACCTGCTGGGCCGGCTGCTGCCGGGATGACGGTGACATCGACGAAGGGGGTAGAGGTGATGTACGCACTGGCGGGACGCCTGCATGCGTGGGGCATCCAGGCGTGGTGGAGGATGAGGGAGTCCCGTGGCCAGGGAACGGTGGAGTACGTGGGGATGGTGGTGATGGTCACGCTGCTGGTCGCGGCCGTGGCCGTCGCGGCCAAGGGATGGGCGCCGGACGTCGGCAACGCCCTGAAGAAGGCCCTCACAGGCGCGGTGAAGCACCTGACGGACGGGTTCGGCTGACGCGGCCGGCGCAGCGGTGGTCGCCTACGGGACGATCACCGCTGCGCCCCCCACCTCACCCGTGGCGATGCGCTGGAGGGCACGGTTGGCGTCGGCGAGGGGGTGCTCCTCGATCGCGGTGATAACCGGGATACGGGCGGCGAGGGCCAGGTAGTCGCGGGCATCCTGCCGGGTGACGTTGGCCACGGACCGGATCGAGCGCTCCCACCACAGGTCGGCATAGTCCATCGCGGGCAGGCCATCGAGGTGGATCGCGTTGATCACCACGGTGCCACCGCGGGCCAGGGCCTTCAGGGCCCGGGGGACCACGTCCCCAACGGGTGCGAACGTGACCGCGAGGTCGAGGGCGAAGGGCGGCGCCTCCTCGTACCCCCCGGCCCACTCAGCACCCATCACGAGGGCACGACGGCGCTCGGCCTCCGATCGCGTGGCCACGGCGACGCGGCACCCCATGTGGCGTGCCACCTGGATCGCCTGCACGGCGGAGGCCCCGAAGCCGTAGAGGCCCACGCGGGCGCCGGGCGTGATCCCGCCGACCCGAAGGGCGCGGAATCCGATGACGCCGCCGCACAGGAGGGGGGCGAGGTCACGGTCGGCGGGGCCCTCGGGAAGGGGAACCACGACGTCCGCGCGCGCCGAGACGAGTTCGGCGAAGCCGCCGTGCCGGTCCCATCCGGTGAAGACGGCCGCCGCGCACAGGTTCTCGCGTCCCGTCCGGCAGGCGGTGCACGCGCCGCAGGTGCCGCCGAGCCAGGTGAGCCCCGCGCGGTCGCCCTCGAACCAGTCGTCCACCCCGGGGCCCACCGCGGCGATGCGCCCGGCCACCTGATGGCCCGGGATCACCGGAAGGACATGGGGGGTCAGGTCGCCCTCGCACAGCTGCAGGTCGGTGCGGCAGGCCGCGCAGGCACCGACCCGGATCAGCACCTCGCCGGGGCCGGGC
>SXQZ01000043.1 GCA_005792725.1 Actinomycetota bacterium | reverse complement strand
GGGCCGACCCCGCGCCGCGCGAGCCACCCCAGCGCACGGCGCCGATCCCCCGGGTCGCTCACCTGCCCCGGATAGCGTCTGCGTACCTGGCGGATGAGATCCTCCGCCGCGGGTGCCGCGTCATCTCCCTCGGCCCGCGTGCCATCGTCGGAGCGTACGGCCTCGCGCACCGCCGCGGGCGACAGCCCGAGGCGCACCAGACGGTTCGCCAGCCGGCGGCGCTCCGCCACCGACCCGGGCACCCCGCGTGCGTCGAGGGCGGCGACGAGCACCGCCTGGTCGTGGCCCTGCGGAACCGCCGCCCCGACCGCCTGCTCCACCGTGTCGTGCGGGAACCCCACGCGCGTCATCTCGGACCGGATGCGCCGGGACGCCCACCCGCGCGCGGCGAGGCGTTCCACCCGCAGGGTGGCGTTCGCGTGCTCATCCATCAGGTGGGCGGCGGAGAGGCGGGCGAGCACGGCATCTACTTGCCCCTCATCGGCCCGGCGGTCACGCAGGCGCTGCACCACCTCGCGGCGGCACCGCCCACGGCCGACCGTAAAGCGAAGGGCGGCCTCCCACAGACGCTCACGGGCGGCGGCCTCCTCGACCCCCGCCACCCGGGCCACATCCATCTGCTCCCCGGTGAACAGCCCGAGGTCGGCGACCAGGTGGACCGGCAGCCGCAACCACAGTCCACCATCGCGCTCGACGCGGATGGTGGCACCGTTCCCCGAGGCCCGGAGCGCCGTGATGGTCCGGATCACGGCGCGATCGGGTGGCTCAGCGCGCGCGCGGGATCTCGTTGGAGCAGCGCATGCACCGCCACACGGCGTGGCGGCGGTCGCGCGTGACCTGGTTCGTCGTGTTGTCGTCGTACATGCGCATCGTCCGCGCGGTCGCGAAGGTCGCAGCGCCGCACTTCGGGCACTCCGGAGCGCCCTCGGTCGCGCTGATCCCCGTGTTCGTCGTGTCGTTCTCGGCCATGGCCACACCTTACCGCCCGTCGCCGCGTGCGTGAACGCTCAACGGGTCGGGGTCGGGCCGTCGGCATCGAGCCGGGCGACGGCGTCCCGCACCGCCGGCGCCACCTCCGTGCCATACAGCGAAATCGCGCGCATCATGTCGGCATGCGGCGGGTTGCCGACGCCCATGTGGAGCAGCACCCGGCGATTGCCGAACATCTCGAACTCCTCGAGGATCTTGGCCGTGACCTCCGCCGGGCTGCCCACCATCAGGGCGCCGTGCGGCTGGCGCATGCGATCGAACTGGGCGCGGTCGATCTCGCTGCCCCAGCCCCGCTCGCGACCGAGTTGGTTCATCGCCGCCATGAGTCCCGAGGCCGCGACGTCGGCGGCGCGCTGCGACGTCTCCGCAATGAATCCGTGGGACGCGATGCCCACCGGCACCCCCGCGGGGTCATGCCCGTACTCGGTGAGGGCCTCGCGGTACACGTTGACGAACGGGATGAAGGGCTGGGCGGCGGCGCCGATGATTGCCACCGAGATGGGCAGGCCGCGTGCGGCGGCATTGACCACCGACTGGGGCGTCCCGCCCACGGCGACCCACACGGGCAGCCTCGCCTGTATGGGCCGTGGGTGCACGGCCCGGGCGTCGAGGGGTGCACGGTGACGACCCTGCCACGTGATGACCTCCTCATCGCGAAGGCGCAGCAGCAGGTCCAGTTTCTCGAGGAACAGGTCCGGGTAATCGGCCAGGTCGTAGCCGAACAGAGGGAACGACTCCACGAACGATCCCCGGCCGGCCATGATCTCGGCGCGCCCCCCCGAGACGAGGTCAATGGTGGCGAAGTCCTGAAACACCCGCACCGGATCGTCCGACGACAGCACCGTCACGGCGGAGGTCAGACGGATGCGCGACGTCCGGGACGCCGCCGCGGCCAGCACCACGGCGGGCGACGACACCGGGAAGTCGGGCCGGTGGTGCTCCCCCACCCCGAACACGTCGAGCCCCACCTCGTCGGCCAGCACGATCTCGTCGACCAGATCGCGCACCCGCTGGCCCACGTCGATGGAGCGCCCGGTCACGGGATCGGGCGTGGCATCCCCGAAGGAATAGATGCCGAGTTCGATCCCCTGCATCAGACGACCTGCCGATCGCGTCCCCGCCGATTCCGGGCGTCATCAATCTCCCGCTGGATGCGCCCGTCATCGCGCTCGGCGAGGATGACGTAGGCGACGCAGAAGACACCGAGGCCGATTCCCAGTCCCGTCGCGATCCACAGGAACGGGGACCAGCCGAGGGGGGCGCCGATGACCCATCCGAGCAGCACGCTCACGGGCACGATGGTGACCCCGAGCACCCACAGGCGCTTGCGCGCGGTGCGGGTGTACCCCGGATCGGGATGCAGTCCCTCCTGCTCGGCGGCGACGCGGGAGACGATCTGCTCACGGGACTCGCGGCGTGTCATCCGGTCGCAGGATACCGCCCACGCGGCGCGGCCCCCATGCCCTGCCGTGCCTCTCGCCCACCGCGACGGCCGTCCGGGGCCTGCGCTCCCACGGCGTGCATGCGCCGCGGGCCAGGCGCACCATCAGCCCACGCGGGGCCAGGACGATACGAGCGGGTAGGGGCGGATGGGCCCGCCCCCTCCCGGGTGGATCTCGAAGTGCAGGTGCGGCGTGGTCCCGCGGGCATCGCCCGTGTCGCCGTTGTACCCCAGGACCGTGCCGGCCCCCACCGCGGCACCCTCGCGCGCCGCCGGCGCGAATCCGTCGAGGTGGCAGTAGAAGTACTCGTCCCCGTTCGGCGCGCGCAGCCAGAACCGGTTTCCGCTGACGGGCGTGGTGCCGATGCGGATAACCGTGCCGCTGACCACCGCGACGATCGGGACCCCGCGTGCGGCCACCAGATCGATGCCCTCGTGGTAGCGGCCACCCCGCGGGGCCATCCAGTCGTCCGAGAAGGTCGTGGGGGCCGCGACCGGGAACACCGGCTCCATGCCGGCCGCGGCCACGGGGATGTCGGCCGCGCCCTTCGCCCGGGCGTCGCGCACCCGCGCCTCCATCCGGGCCGACAGCGCCGCCCCGAGTTCACGGCGCGCATGGGCGACCACGGTGCGCTGCCGGGCCAGCAGGCCCTCGACGCGCG
>SXQZ01000042.1 GCA_005792725.1 Actinomycetota bacterium | reverse complement strand
CGCCACGTGGATCGGTCTGGTCGGCCTGCTGGCCTGCTCGGTGCCGCTGGCGGCCGCGCTGCCCGGAGACCCGCCGCAGGCAGCGGCAGTGCCGATGAGTCCCGTGGTGATGACCGTGCCCCGCGAGCCCGTGCTCGTGCCGGCGACCGTCCTGATGACGGGCGAGGGGGGGCGGGGCCATCGTCGACTGGCGCGAGAGCGAGCCCGGGGGATCGCCCAACGGCGGCCGACTGGTGAACGGCGTGCGCCTCCCCGCCGCCGGTACCGGGTACTACACATACGACCCGCGCACGCAGGCAGAGCCCGGGGGGCTCGGCACCCGGTGGGGTACCGCGCGCCTGGTACGCGAGATGCTCGATCTGGGGCGGTGGTGGGTGCGGGCGCACCCGGGCGCCGGCCCATTGGGAATCGGCGACCTCGCGCGGGCCGGGGGTGGCAGCATCGACGGCCACGCATCCCATCAGAACGGCCTGGATGTGGACATCCGGTTGCCACGGCGTGATCGCTCCCGCCAGGCGGCGGACCCGGCCACCTACGACCGCGCGCTCACGCAGGCGGTCGTGGACCGCGTCGTGCGCCGCGGGGCCTCGCTCGTGCTGGTCGGCCACTCCCTCGACGTGCGCGGGCACGCGGGGGTTGTGATGCGCTGGCCGGGGCACGACGACCACCTGCACGTGCGCTTCCCCGGCTGACCGCCGCCGTAAGGGCGTCTGGGG
Source organism: Actinomycetota bacterium (assembly GCA_005792725.1). Classification (GTDB taxonomy): domain Bacteria; phylum Actinomycetota; class Thermoleophilia; order Miltoncostaeales; family Miltoncostaeaceae; genus SYFI01. The sequence goes on along the minus strand of SXQZ01000042.1, from coordinate 3,937 downwards.
CGATCGCTGCGGCGAACCCGGATCGTGACCCCGGATGGCGACCGTCCGACGGCGAATCCCCCGGAGCCGGAACGGTATCGGGCAACCTGCGCCGTTCACACGCGAACACGCAGTGTTCTGCGTGCAGACACACTTTCAGTGCACTAACCTGCGCATATGGATGACACGACGACCTCACCGGGGCGCCCGGTCCCCATCCCCGTTCGCCGGGGTGCGCAGAAGATCGGCACCGACCTGGCGACGTGGCGTCGCCTGCGGGGGCTCACTGCCGAGGAGGTGGCCAACCGGGCCGGTGTGTCCCGGCGTACCCTGGTTGCCCTGGAGAGCGGCGCCGGCAACGCCCGGCTCGAGACGATCCTGCGCGTCGCACGGGTTCTCGGTGTGCTCGACGACGTCGTTTCGGCGTTCGACCCCTACAACTCCGACATCGGACGGCTGCGCGCCGATGAGCGGCTCCCACGACGGGTCCGGCGGCCCCGGCCGCCCGGCGCCGCGTGAGCATCGAGGTTCACATCCATGCCAGGGGGGGCGACCACCTGGTGGGCCACATCTACCCCCGCCACGGCCGGGGGCGGGAGACCACCACGTTCCACTACGACGAGGGGTGGCTTTCGTTCCCTGAGGGGTTCGCGCTGGAACCGGCGCTTCCCATGACGCTTGGCGCGAGTACGCCGCCCGGCCCGGCGGTCCTCTTCGGATGCTTCGCAGATAGCGCGCCGGACCGATGGGGGCGGGCACTTATCCGGCGGGGAGAGCGGAACCGGGCCGAGGCGGACGGAGTCGCCCCGCGGACCCTCGGCGAAGTCGCGACGCTGCTCGGCGTTCGCGACGACCTCCGCCAGGGGGCCCTCCGGTTCCGCATGCCCGGCGGCGGTCCCTTCCTCGCCCCGGCGGATCGCGGCGTTCCGGCGCTGGTGGACCTTCCCGGGCTGCTTGCCGCGACAAATCGCCTCGAGAGCGACGTCGCGACCGATGGCGACCTCGCGCTGCTCCTCAGCGCCGGTAGCTCACTCGGGGGCGCCCGTCCGAAGGCGCATGTCCTCACCCGTGCCGGGCACCTGGCCATCGCGAAGTTCCCATCGCGAATGGCGGACGAGTGGGATGTGATCGCCTGGGAGTGGGTCGCCCACGAGGTTGCGCGCCGTGCGGGGATCACCGTGCCGGCGGCGCGCCTCGAGATGGTTGCCGGGCGGCACGTCCTCGTGGTTGAGCGCTTCGATCGTGCGGGTCCCGCACGGATCGGCTACGTGAGCGCGATGACCATGCTCGAGGCGCGTGACGGGGACGAGCGCAGTTACCTCGAGATCGCGGAGACGATCGAGTTGCTCTCACCGGACCCCGCCGCCGATCTCGAGCAGTTGTGGCGGCGGGTGGCCCTCTCGGTGCTGATCCGCAACACCGATGACCACCTGAGGAACCATGGATTCCTCCACGCGGGCGGTCATCGCTGGGCGCTCTCCCCGGCCTTCGACATCAACCCCGACCCCATCGCCGGCGAGAACGCCCACCTCTCGACGGCGATCGACCTCGATGACCGGTCCGCCCGGATTGATCGCGTGATGGCGGTGCACCCGTTCTTCCGCCTCACGGAGGAATCGGCGCTGCGGATCCTGTCGGAGGTGGTGGTGGCGGTGATGCAATGGCGTGACGTCGCCCGCCGGGTCCCGATTGCCGAGGCCGGGATCACGCTGATGGAGGCGGCCTTTGCCAACGCGCAGGTGACGGAGGCGGCGGTGCTCGTCCGTCGCTGAGCGGGGCACCCCCGCGGGGCCCGGGCGGGCCCCGCGGGGGTGGGTCCGTTCCGCCCGGGCGATGACGCCGCCCGGGACGACGCGCCGATCCGGGGGCAGCCGGGGCCCGGAGCAATCCGGTAGGGTCAGCGCCCATGCCCGAGTTCCCCCTCCTCCCCGCGGCTGACCTGTGGTCGGAGACCTTCCCGATGGTGGATGCCTTCCAGGAGCGCATCCGCGACAGCGGCATCGGCACGATCCAGATGACGCTCATCGCGTTCCTCGTGACGTTCCTGATCACGCGCCTCATCACGCACATGATCAAGGCCGGCAAGGGTCCGTTCGGTGACATCTCGGTGGGTGGCACCCACATGCACCACCTGGTGCCCGGCATCTTCCTGATGCTCATCAGCGGCACCATCGGGATCGCCGTGGACTGGCAGCCCCCGGGCGTGGCGGGTCTCATCATCCCGACGATGTTCGGCATCGGGGCCGCGCTCACGTTGGATGAGTTCGCCCTGTGGCTCCACCTGCGCGACGTGTACTGGTCGGAGGAGGGGCGCCGGTCCGTGGACGCCGTGATCGTCCTGGCCTCGGTGCTGGCGATCCTGGCCCTCGGCATCCCGTTCTGGAAGGACGTCTGGGCCGACGCGAACATCACGGGCAGCTGGATCCTCGCCGGCTGGCACGTGCTGTGCGCCGTGTTCGCCGTCGTGTGCTTCCTCAAGGGGAAGTGGATCTTCGCCGCGATCGGCCTGCTGCTGTGGCCGTTCAGCGCGGTCGGCGCCCTCCGCCTCGCGCGTCCCAACTCGTTGTGGGCCCGACGCCTCTATGACGCGCCCAAGGAGGCCCGGACGATGGCGCGCTACCCGGAGGACCGCCGGATACCGATGTGGTTCTGGCAGCACACCCGCGGGGGCGGCCCCGGGAAGTAATCCCCGGGGCCCCCCTGCGGGTGGCGTCCCGTCCTACCCGTCCACCTCGTCGTCCAGGGGCAGCGGGTCGGGCTCGGGCTCGAACGAGTACGTGCCGCCCGCGTCCACGAGGCCGATCAGGTCGTCGGCGTCCTCCTCCATGCGCTGGAAGGGGTCGTCGAGGTCGAACTCCAGAAGGGCCGGGGCACGCCGCACCGGCTCGATCTCCAGCTGGCGGTACCGGCGCAGGCCCGTGGCCGCCGGGATGAGCTTCCCGATGATCACGTTCTCCTTGAGGCCGAGCAGGTGATCGGTCTTGCCTTCGATCGAGGCATCCGTCAGCACCTTCGTGGTCTCCTGGAAGGAGGCCGCCGAGAGGAAGCTCTCAGTGGCGAGCGAGGCCTTGGTGATGCCGAGGATCAGGGGCACGTAGCGGGCCATCGTCGCATCGACGATCTCCTCGGTCTCCTCCGCTGTGCGCTTGACCTTCTTGCGCGCACGCTGCAGCTTGTCGGCGGCCGCCAGGCGGACGCGCTGGTTCTCGCGGAAGAGCACCGGCTTGTCCACGAGCTGCCCGGGCAGGAAGTTGGTGTCACCGGGCTCCTCGATGCGCACCTTGCGGAGCATCTGGCGCACGATGACCTCGACGTGCTTGTCGTTGATCTCCACTCCCTGGGAGCGGTAGACGTCCTGCACCTGGGCCACCAGATACGCCTCGGTGCGCGTGGCACGGTCGCCCGCGCCCCAGCCCGGGCCGGTCACGTACACGCCCTCGTGCACGCGCATTCCCGTCTGGATCGCCGGCGCCGGCCGGTCCACCGGCACCCGCAGGTGGCGCACCTGCACGCCGTCCTCGCCCGTCACCTCGATCTTGATGGTGCGGGAACCCTTCTCGGTACGCCCGGCCGTGACCGATGCCACGGTGCCGGTGATGCCCAGATCGATGCCGGCCTGCGCCTCGAGGATGTCGCTGGGGAACGCGGAGCCGTCGGTGAGCAGGTCACCGGCCTCCACCCCTGAGCCGTCCTCGAGGTCGCGGCGGATCTGCGTCCGCTTGAGCACGTTGTAGGTGATCGGCGGGCGCACCGGCTCCTTCTTGCGGCCGACCTCGATGGACACCGGCGACTCGAGGTGCAGGAGCGCCGCGCCGGAGCGCGTCTCGTCGTCCTCGATGCGGATCCAGCCATCGTGGGCCGCCACGTGCGCCAGTGCCTTGGGCCGGCGCGCCTCGAACAGCTCGACGATGCGCGGGAGACCCTGCGTGATGTCCGCGCCGGCGACACCGCCGGTGTG
>SXQZ01000041.1 GCA_005792725.1 Actinomycetota bacterium | reverse complement strand
GGTCGAAGGCCACCCACGCCATGACCTTCGAATGCGTGAAGTGCCGTCGCGGCCCCCGGACCTCCCAGATGCCCTCATCGGGCTCACGCCACCGCGACTCCAGTGCCGCCATGAGCGCGAGTTCGAGCGCCCAGGCGTCGGGGTCGGGCTCCACGCCGATGCGGCGGGCCACATGGAGGGAGTCCATCACCTCGCCGTAGACGTCAATCTGGAACTGCTCGACGGCCGCGTTTCCCACGCGCACGGGGCGGGACCCGCCATAGCCCGGCAGCCAGCCGACCTCCCACTCCGGCAGGCGGCGCTCGCCGCCGGCCCCATACATGATCTGGATGTCCTCGGGGTCGCCCGCCACCGCGCGCAGCAGCCAGTCGCGCCAGGCCACGGCCTCACGGGTGTATCCGCCCAGCATCAGGGCGTACAGGGTGAACGACGCATCGCGCAGCCAGGCGTACCGGTAGTCCCAGTTGCGCACGCCCCCGGGCTGCTCCGGCAGCGATGTGGTGGCGGCCGCGACGATGGCCCCGGTTGGCGCGTAGGACAGCGCCTTGAGGGTGATGAGCGACCGGATGACCGGCTCGCGCCACTCCCCCCGGAAGGGGCACCGCGAACTCCAGCCCTCCCACCACGACAGGGTCTCGGACAGGACGTGCTCGGGGTCGGGGCCGGCCGGGGCGGGCAGGTGCGATCCATGGTGGTTCAGCGTCATCCCCAGGCGCTCACCGGCACGGACGGTGAACGTGGCCACCATGTCGCCCTCGGCCCGCCGGTGGCTCACGGGGGCCACCAGCCGGAGTGCCTCGGGCCCGCAGACGAGGTCGCACCCCTCGGGCAGGTGGCGCACCCACGGCCGGGTCCGGCCGTACTCGAACCGCGCCGACACCACCGATGTCATGGGCACCGCACCGTCCACGCCCTCGACGATGCGCACGATGCACGGCCCTGCGGGCTCGGCTGACATGAAGTCGATGAGCCGTACCGTTCCCTCGGCGGCCGCGAGCGTTGTCTCGAGCACGAGGGTCTCGCCGATGTAGCGGCGCGTGGACGACCGGATCCCCGACGTCGGCATGACGCGCCACTCACCGTTGTCGTCGCTGCCGAGGAGGGAGCAGAAGACCGCCGGGCCGTCGAACCGCGGAACGCAGAACCAGTCGATGGCCCCGTCGCGTGAGACCAGCGCACACGTGCGCTTGTCACCGATGAGGGCGTGGTCCTCGATCGCGCGGGCGGCGTTCACGGTCGCCACTATCCCAGATGCCCCGGGGCATGCGGCACGATGTGCCGTATGGATGTCCGCTTTACGGGCGACGGCGCCGACATGGTCACCTGGATTGCCTCCGCACCCGGGTTCATGCAGCGCGCCTCCCACGCCCTGGTGGTGGACGGGGCCACCTGGCTCATCGATCCCGTGGATCACCCGGACGTCCGCGCCCGGCTCGCGGACCTGCCGCCACCCGCCGGCGTCGTGCAGTTGCTCGACCGTCACGGCCGCGACTGTGCCCGGATGGCAACGGCGTTTGGGGTGCCGCTCACCCGGACGCCCCGTCACTCGGTGGCGGGCGCCCCGTTCACCGCGATCACGGTCCGCGACGCCCCCGGGTGGCGCGAATCCGCACGGTGGTGGCCGGACCGGTCGGTCCTCGTGGTGGCGGAGGCCCTGGGCACCGCGCCGTACTTCCGCGCGCGGCCCGCTGATGTGCTCGGGCCGCACCCGGCGGCGCGGGTGTGGCCGCCACGCAGGCTCACCGGTTTCCCCGCGCGCCATGTACTGGTGGGCCACGGCGAACCCCTGAACCGCGACGACGCGGGCGCCCTCGTCGACGCCGCGGTCGCCCAGGCGCGCAGGGGGGCACCCGCATGGATGGTGTCGCTGCTGACCGGCTCGGTGCGACGTGGCGACCGGCGGTCGCCTATCGTCACCCGCGGATGAACGGCCCGCCGCCCCCGCCGCCGCCCGCACCCGTCCCCGGCGGTGCGGCCGCGCCGCGGACGATATGGATGACGCGCCTCACCGCAGTTCCGTGGTGGGGGTGGCTCGGCGTGCCCCTGCTCGCGTGGCTGGCGTCCCGCCTCTTCGTCACCGGCATCGGGCTGATCGCGAGCACGGCCTTCGGCCGCCCGGAGGTCGGCCTCGATCAGGCAGTGCCGGGTGCACTCGGACTGTTCGGGTCGTGGGATGCCACCTGGTACCTCGACATCGCACGGCGCGGCTATGCCTTCGACGTGGGTCAGGTGGGCGAGGTCTTCACGAACGTCGCGTTCTTCCCACTGATGCCGATGATCATGTCGGCGGCCCTTGCCATCGGACTCAATCCCTTCTGGGTGGCGCTTGCCGCGGCCAACGGCATGTTCCTCGTCGCCCTCGTCGCGCTGTACTCCCTGACCAAGGCCCGCTTCGACGCGGTGCTGGCGATGCGCGCCACCTGGGTGCTGGCGCTCGCACCGCCGGCGGTCGCCGCCTCGATGGCCTACACCGAGGGCGTCGCGCTGGGCCTTGCGGCGCTTGCGGGCTATCTCGCATGGAAGGGCCATTTCGGATGGGCGGGTATGGCGGCGGCCCTCGATGTGCTCACCCGGCCGACCGGTGTGCTCGCGGTGGTTCCCGTGGTGATGCTGGCCTGGTACGCCGGTGAGGACGGTCGCCGCATTCGCCTGATGAAGGCGGTGGTGCCCGCGGCCGTGGTGATGGCCGCGTTCCTCGGCTACATGCAGTTCCGTCAGGGGGCCTGGAGCCTTCCGCTGCAGGCCCAGGCGGCCTGGGGCCGGGGTCAGTTGGGCGTGGGCCTGCTGTCGCTGCTGCCGGCCGACGTCGGCCAGGCCGTGGGCGGCCTGTTCGGTGGCGACCTCCTCGGGTCGCGTGACCTGCTCGGCAAGGAGACGATCGCCGAGCTCTCGGGGCTGACGGCAGGCGACTGGTCGGCGGTGGCCCGCGACGTGCTGTTCGGCGTCGCCTACGTGTTCCTGCTCGCCCGGCTCTGGCGGCGCGAGGGCGGGCTGCGGTCGCCCTGGGTGCTCTACGCCTTCCTCGTGCTCGTGATACCGATGGCGAGCGGCTCGGTCACCTCGCTCGCCCGGCTCGGCCTGCTGGCCTACCCGCTGGCGTGGCCCATGGCCGAATGGCTGGGCGAGGGAGGCCCCACCCGGCGGCGGTGGACCGCCGCCGCCGCCCTTGTGGTGATCGCCCTCCTGGTCGCCCAGCTATCAGGCCAGGCCCCGTAGGGCGCTACCCGTCGTCGCCCATCGCCGGCGTCGGGCGGCCGACGAGCAGTGGGTCAAGCACGCCGATGCGCTCGATGTCCTTGCCCGTGTAGGGCAGCCGGTGCAGAACGTACCGGAGCGCGTTGAGCCGCGCGCGCTTCTTGCAGTCGGACTTGATGACGATCCACGGCGCGTCCTCGGTGTCGGTGTGGAGGAACATGGCCTCCTTGGCGTCCGTGTACGCATCCCACTTGTCAAGCGACGCGACATCAACGGGCGAGAGCTTCCACTGCTTCAGGGGATGGTGCTCGCGCTCGGTGAACCGGCGGTGCTGCTCGGCGCGGGTCACCGAGAACCAGTACTTGATGATGTGCGTGCCGCTGCCCACGAGTTGGCGCTCGACCTCCGGCGCCTGATGCATGAACTCGTGGTACTCCTCGTCGGTGCAGAATCCCATCACCCGCTCC